>JAKLPV010000113.1 GCA_022013685.1 Anaerolineae bacterium | reverse complement strand
GCTCGGTAAGACTGGATTGGCCGGGCAAGTGACATAAACCGGTTGGTTAACGATTTCCACGACTTTGTCGTATTCCAATATATTGGGCTGGGCCAGGGCGCGCAAAACACGTACCCGGCTCTCTTCCCGTCTCTCACTGCGGAAGTTTTCCAAATCTACTTTTGTAACCTGGAAACTATAAGCAAAGATTATCATCCCAAGCAGGGCAAACAAGCCAACCTGCAATGATTTCCAAATAGATTTTTGTTTTGGATTTTTCATGTTGACCTATCCTACTCGCTCAGCATCACGGCCATAGATATCTTTAAATTTTTTGTCATCGATGTCTTTTGGCAGCCCTTCAAATACCAATTTCCCATCATTAAGGGCGACCACTCTATCCGCGTATCTGTGTACCAGGTCTAAAAAGTGCAAACTGCAGAGCACAGTTACACCATCATTTTTGTTGATGTCTTCCAGGTGAGACATAATACTGTGGGCCAAAACCGGGTCAAGACTGGCGACTGGCTCGTCTGCCAGAATTATTTGGGGGTCTTGCATCAGGGCTCGGGCAATGCCGACGCGCTGCTGTTGTCCGCCACTTAATTCATCAGCGCGCTGGTTGGCCTTTTCTGCAATTCCAACACGCGCCAGTTGTTGTAATGCTTTTTCTACATCTTCTTTGCGAAAATGGTTGACAAGGCTCCAGGCCGGGTTTGTGTAGCCGAGCCGACCAGCTAACACGTTTGTTATTACTTTTGAGCGATGGACAAGGTTGAAATGCTGGAATACCATGCCAATTTTTCGACGAATACGTCGCATTTCATCTTGCGATGCGGCAGTGATGTCTTCCCCATTCCATAATATTTGCCCGGCGGTTGGTTCTATCAGACGATTGATGCAGCGCAGTAAGGTGGATTTCCCCGAACCACTCAGGCCAATAACAGCTAGAAACTCCCCATCAGGCACTTCAAAGCTGACGTTATCGAGTGCTTTGACACCGCCATCATAAATTTTAGTCAGGTTTTTGATTTGAAGCATAGCGAAATACCCCGAAAATGTAATTTTGGCGCATATATCTGGCCCGAAATGGCATGAAAAATACCGTATGATGAGAACAATTTGGGGCAGGAAAACCTTTCCTGCCCCAAATTGTTTATAGGACTGAAGCCTTACGGCTCGATGGTGTAGCCGGTAGCGGCTACCATGGCGCGAATGATGTCATATTCGGCATCCGTCGCGGGTTCGATACCGGTCCAACCGTAGAAGTCGTTATTGCCGATCGATTGGCTCCAGGCTTCGGTTGCGGCAAAGGCGGTCAGGGCTTCTTCGATCTGAGCGCGAACATCAGCCGGGAATTCAGGTCCGAAGGCCATGGTGTCGTTCGGGATGGCCGCAGAAATGGCCAGGATGCGGACTTTCTGCATCACGTCAGGAGCCTCGGTGCGGATGTTAGCGCGCGCGTCGAGGACACGCCAGCCATCGCACAGTAGTTTTTTGCCTTCGGCATCCGGGGCGCAGTTGGGGATAACATCTTCCGGCAGTTCATACATATCGTCGGTTACTTTGCCGGCTTCGTAGTCGGCCCAGGTGAAGACGGGGCTGCCTTCGGGGGTCAGCGGGACGCTATAGAAGACTGTACCGAAGTCAACTTCGCCGTTGTAGACCGCAGTCACGGTCTGGTTGTGGCCGCCGGTCTGAACCTGTTCACCAGGGGTTATGCCCAGTTCAGCCAGTTCAACAGCGGGGACCATGTAACCGGAGGTCGAGCCTTGGTCGCCGAAACCCCAGGTAGCGCCTTCGAGGTCTTCCAGGGTCTGGAATTCACTGTCGCGGGCCACAATGTATTCAGCCCAGTAAACAGGATAACCGAAGCGGATGGCTTTGAAGGAAACGTCTACACCGCACAACTGGCTGGCAATCGCATATCCCAGGCCGGGGATGAAGGCCATGGTGTTGTCAGGCGAAGCGCACATTTCTTCAATGGTTGCTGCGTAGGAGGTCGGCACAATCACTTCAAAGGTCAAGCCGGTAGCCTGGTTAAGGGCCTCAGCCATCACTTCGCCACCGGTCACGATAATATTTGCATCCACTGATGGAACAAATAAAACCTTGATGGGATTCTCGGGTGTACCAACAGAAGGAGCGGGTACTTCGGTCGGCTCTTCTGTCGGTGGGACAGCGGTGGGAACCTCGGTGGCTTCTTCCATAACCGGAGCTTCAGTCGCCGGGACTTCGGCGGGGCCGCAGGCTGCAAGTACAAAGGCAAACATAGCCAGGACGGCAAACAAAATGTATAACGAGCGTTTCATTTTTTTCTTCTCCTCTTGAAGAATTTGGTTCTGCCTGCTCATGCAGGCTTGCAGTTTTGATAATAATGCCATTTTGCGCATCTTGCAAGGCTGATATGTTTTAATATGATTAAGATATGATTAAACTTAAAACAACATCGATACAACGAAATGTTATCTTGAATCAAACAAGGGCCTGAGATAATTGATATTGTGATATGTGTGTGTTTTGATGGCTCATCTCATGCTATTCTTATCCAACATTTAGAGTGATGCAAAGCCGCCTCTAAAAATTGAATGGCCGGAACAAATCTATTTCTCGAAAGTGTGGACAAACTCCAATGGATAAAAAATCAGTAGTTTTCTTTCTAATCTTTTTGGTTGTGCTGGTAGGCGCAGCATATTACCTGGTCACATCCATCCAGCAGAGCGCCGAAAGCGCCATCGGCGGCGTAGTGGCTCCCTTCCAACAGAGCAATGCCGCTCTGCAAACCCAGGTCTCGAACCTGATGAATCCGACCCCCACCATCATTCCTGACCCGGTTACCTATATTAGCGAAATACGCGCCCTGGCGCGCCTGGAGACGATCCAATACAGCGTCGAGAAAGTCATTACTGCTGAAATTGGCCAGGGCAGTTTTGGCTTTCTGTTTGGCGATAAACTGCTCTTTGTTGCGCATGGCATCGTTATTGCCGGTATCGACATGGAGAAAATCCAACCCGGTGACATGCAATTGGCCAATGGCGTTTTGCAAGTGCGCCTGCCTCCGGCTGAAATTTTTGTCGCCACCCTAAACAACGAAAAATCTTATGTTTATGATCGCAATACTGGCATCCTGACCAAGAGCGTGCAAGACCTCGAAACCCTGGCGCGTCAGGCTGCCGAGATGGAGATCTTGAAGGCTGCCAACGAAGACGGCATTCTTGAGCAGGCTCAAGGCAATGCCGAATTATTCCTGTATAAATTTTTCCAGGCGCTTGGTTATAAAGACGTGGTTTTCGTAAAGTAAAAATAGCGTACAAGAAAAGTCGCAGGAGCATATGTTCCTGCGACTTTTTTATTTCCGTCTCAACAACTTGCCCAATTTACGGTTTGACATCCAGAGTCTGGGTGACGCAAGCGCCTTTCAGGTTTTGCTCGCTACAGGCCATGATCACCACTGCCAATCGATGTCCGCGCGGGTCTTTATTGAAGCGAGGGCTGTCCAGATGTCCGGTTTGGCCGGGCAAGAGGGGGGCTACATTTTTAGCAATGATGCAGCCTTCGGTAAGGTCAAAAGCATTCAGGCTTTGTTCCAGTACTTCATTGGTCTTGGTATTGGTGACCCTGATATAAGCCGAGCGGAACTGGATATCGCCTGTATTGGTTACTGTGAAACGCGCAAAATAAGAGCCTTTGCAGATGTCAAACTTCTTAAAAGCAATTGTGATGGCAGGAGCCTGGGTTGGGGATGGAAGAGGGGTAAAAGCGGGCAGGGCAGAAACATCTCCTGCCACTTTCATATTTTGGGCCAAAAGCCAGCAGCCTTGCTCCGGGTTTTCAGGGTTGCGAATATACCAGTAATACTCGGGTCCCAAATCCGCCGCAATAATTTCGACCTGCGTGCCAGGGGCTATAATCGCGACCAGGTCATAATTTCCGGCTGGCCCGGTTCGGCAGTTGGTCTCACGAACAACCTCTGCAACCGGTATTGTAATCGTTGGTGTGGCCGAAGGTTCAGGCGTGAGAGTTTCAGTAGCTGTAGGGGCCGGGGTTTCGGTTACCATCTCGGTGGGGCTGGGCAGGGGGGTATCTGTCGGCGGAACTGGCGTAGCGGTCATTTCTTCCGTCGCTGGCACGACAGGTAAACTTCCCGGTAGATTGCAGGCAGTCAGGCCGATCGAGATACCAAGAAGAAATAAAAGAACAAGAAAAAATCTTTTTATCGTCATATTTCTCTCCTGTTTCGTATTTTTGCGATAATACCCTTAATGTTTGGTTTGGGCTGAATTTGCCTGGAATATTTGCCACACTATAATCATACAATGATTTTGAGCCAGATGAAACAAAAAATTCTCTGACATTTGCCGTAAAGAAGGCCGCATTTTGGGGGATGGACGCGCGTCCATCCCCCAAAATGCGGGGGCCTATCGCGGGAATTCCTAAAGAGTCAACAAAAAAGCAGGAACAGTTAGTTAATACTGCTCCTGCTTTTTTGTTGCGATTTGAGAATTACCTAATCTCCGGCTACGCTTTCTGGCATGTCGGGAGATTCTGGGTACTCTGATAGTTCAGGCATGACAGAGTGTCCTTCGGGCAGGGCTTTTGCGACTTCAGCAAAGCGTCCGTGGATAAAACCTGTGCCAGCCGGGATGAGTTTACCGATGATCACGTTCTCTTTCAGGCCAAAGAGTGGGTCAGTGGTTGAAGCGATTGCAGCGCCAGCCAGTACCTTGATGGTGTGCTGGAAGGATGAGGCCGAAAGGAACGAGTCGGTCGAGAGCGAGGCTTTGGTTACACCCATCAGGATCTCACCATAGCGCGCAGGCTGCTGGCTTTCAGACAGCAATTGCTCGTTGATCTTCCTGATTTCAAGGTGGTCGATAACATCGCCGGGCAGGAAGCGGGTATCGCCGGGCCGGGTGATCTGTACTTTGCTCAACATCTTGCGAATGATGACTTCAAAGTGTTTGTCGTGGATGTTTTGACCTTGCGAGCGGTAAACCTTCTGCACTTCAGTCATCAGGTACATCTGGCAGGCGTCGCGGCCTTGCAGTTTCAAGATGCGGTGCGGGTTAAGCGAACCTTCGGTCAGCGGTTGCCCGGCCTGGACGCGATCTCCATCTTTTACCAGCAGACGCATGGTCGTCGGGACTTCATTCTCGACTTCTTCACGCTGCTCGTAAGAGACAATCACCTGGCGGCCTTCAACGCGTACTCGTCCGCCGTGCTGGGCCGTGATCGTGGCCTCGCCCAGGGTCGCCAGTGTATCAGCGGCTTTGGTTTCGTCTTCGTCTTTGGCCTTGATTTCCCACTCTTCGGGAATGTCGTAAGTGTCAGAAACCATTTCGGAATGCTCGATGCGCACCAACCGCAGGTCGGAATACTTTTCAGACTGGATGATATGCACCGCGCCATCGATTTCTGCGATGAAGGCTTCACCCTTGGGGGTCTTGCGCGCTTCGAACAGCTCTTCCACGCGCGGGAGACCGGTGGTGATGTCGCCGCCGGCAGCCACACCGCCGGTATGGAAGGTGCGCAAGGTCAACTGTGTGCCCGGTTCACCAATCGATTGGGCAGCCACAATGCCGACAGCCGAACCCATTTCCACCAGGGTACCGCGGCCCATATCCAGGCCGTAGCATTTGGCGCAGATGCCGTGTGTCAGTTGGCAGGTCATTGGAGAGCGGACTTTGATATCCGTCACTCCTGCGGATGCAACTTTGCGGGCATGATCGTGTCCGATAATCTCGTTGGCTTCGACCAGGATTTCACCGGTGCTTGGGTCGACAATCGGGGCCGCAGCCAGGCGTCCATAGAGACGGCTGCTGAGCGATTGTCCGGCCACATCATCGGCTTTGTGAATCCAGATGCCTTCGCTGGTGCCGCAGTCGATTTCGTTGATGATGATATCTTGGGCAATGTCAACCAAACGGCGGGTCAGGTAACCGGCATCCGCCGTACGCAGGGCGGTGTCGGCCAAACCTTTGCGGGCGCCATGGGTCGAGATGAAGTATTCCAGGGCCGTCAGACCTTCACGGAAGTTCGAGCGGATCGGCAGCGGAATAATACGACCTGAGGGGTCAGCCATCAAGCCGCGCATACCAGCCAACTGGGAGATCGGGCCGAAACCACCTTTGGTAGCACCAGAATTGGCCATTGTTGAAAGGTTGCCGTTCGGATCCATGTTGGCGCGAACCGCCTTAGCAACATCAACCGTGGTTTTCTGCCAAATTTGAATGATTCGCTCGTTTTGTTCCTGTTCGGTCAGCAAACCTCGGCGGAAATCACGCTGGACCAACTCAACTTCTTTGAGCGATTCGGCGATAATTGCCTGTTTTTGGGGTGGAACAGCGATGTCAGAAATCGCGATGGTGGTGCCGGAGCGCATGGCATATTCAAAACCGATACGTTTGACCTCGTCAGCAGTTTGGGTTGTCTTTTCCTGTCCGCAGATTTCGTACACATCGGCGATCAGGTCTTTGACGCCGCCTTTTTCAAGCAATTCGTTTACGAACTGGACTTCTTCGGGGAGAACATCGTTGAAAATCACCCGTCCGACGGTGGTATCAATAATCCGGTTGACCGATTCGGGCAGGCGTGTGCCGTCATCCGCATAGTATGTATCGACCTTTACCCTGATCTTGGAATGAATCTCGACCTGCTTCAATTGGTAGGCCATCAAGACTTCATTGATTTCGCTAAAGATGCGGCCATCGCCAAGGTGCGGGCGGTCATCGGCCATGGTCAGGTAATATACACCCAGCACCATGTCTTTACCGGGTGAGATAATCGGCTCGCCATCGGCCGGCTTGAGCAGGTTTTTCGAAGCCAGCATCAATTTGCGTGCTTCAGCAACCGCCTTTTGTGAAAGCGGCACGTGGACAGCCATCTGGTCGCCGTCAAAGTCTGCGTTGAACGCGGTTGTGACCAGCGGGTGCAGTTGGATGGCCGATCCTTCGATCAGAAGGGGTTCAAAAGCCTGGATGCCCAGGCGGTGCAGCGTTGGGGCGCGGTTCAGAAGCACCGGACGATGCTTGATCACTTCTTCGAGCACTTCCCAAACTTCAGGACGGTTGCGCTCGATCAGGCGGCGCGCGCCCTTGACGTTGGCGGCGTAATTATGTTGAACCAGGCCGGCAATCACAAACGGGCGGAAGAGTTCCAGCGCCATCGACTTGGGCAGGCCGCACTGGTGAAGTTTCAACTGTGAACCAACCACGATAACCGAGCGGCCGGAATAGTCGACACGTTTACCGAGCAAGTTGCGGCGGAAGCGGCCTTTCTTGCCTTTGAGCATGTCGCTTAGCGATTTGAGTTCGCGGCGTCCACGGCGGCTGAGGGCCTTGCCGCGCTGTGAGTTGTCGATCAGGCTGTCAACCGCTTCCTGCAACATGCGTTTTTCGTTGCGGACGATGACATCTGGTGCGCCTAACTCAAGCAAGCGCTTGAGGCGGTTGTTGCGGTTGATCACGCGGCGGTACAGGTCGTTCAAATCGGATGTGGCGAAACGGCCGCCGTCAAGCTGCACCATCGGGCGCAGATCGGGGGGGATGACCGGCAGGATCGTCAGTACCATCCACTCAGGGCGGTTGCCGGAGCGGCGGAAAGCCTCGACCACCTTCAGACGGGTGGTGGCTTTTTTGCGTTTTTGCTTTGATTTGGTTGTGCGAACTTCTTTCCAGAGCTCTTCCGAGAGCCTGTCAAGGTCGAGGCGCTTCATGATGTCGTAGAAGGCCTCGGCGCCCATATCTGAGCGGAAAACCTGACCCCAGCGTGATTTAAGTTCGCGGTAGCGGGTTTCGCTCAAGAAGGTGAAGGGACGTAACTCCATCAACTCTTCGCGCATACGAGTGTTCTGTCCCTGGCTGGCGCTGGATTGATCTTCAAGCTGATTGCGCAGACCTTCCATGGTCTCGGCAGCTTCGGCTTTGACCCCTTCCACTTCCAGTTTTATATGCTCGATTTCACGCGCTTTTTGGTCTTTTAATTCGTTTTCCAACGATTCGAGGCGTTCTTTGACGTTTTTCTGCACTTTGCTGAGGTGGCTGGCGGCAATGACGGTACCGGCAGCAACGATTTTCTCGCCAGCGGACTGGAAATAAATATCCTTTGCTGCGGCGACACCCATTTGTTCTTGCAGGTCAGCTTCGAGACGTTGGCCTTCTTCGATGACTGGTTCGATCTGGGATGCAATTTGTTCATCGTATGAGCGTTCCAGTTCGGTCTTGCGCTGGTTCAACTCGGCAACTTTTTGGTCACGGCCCAATTTGACATCGGCAATTTTGGCATTGATGACGCCAGCCTGTTCGCGTTCAGACACTGATATTTCATCTTCAAGACGCTTCAGAGCCTTGGTGCGGGCATCTTCGTCAACATAGGTGACGATGTATTGGGCAAAATAGAGCACACGGTCAAGGTTGCGGCGCGAAATATCCAGAAGTAGCCCCAAATAAGAGGGGATGCGGCGCGTATACCAGATGTGGGCTATGGGGGTTGCCAGCGAAATATGCCCCATTCGCTCACGGCGGACAGCAGCACGGGTCACTTCAACACCACATTTGTCGCAAACGATACCCTTATAGCGCGGATTCTTGTATTTTCCGCAATAACACTGCCAATCACGAGTCGGCCCAAAAATGGCTTCGCAGAACAGGCCGTCTTTTTCGGGGCGCAGGCGGCGGTAGTTGATAGTTTCGGGTTTTAAGACTTCACCATAAGACCAACTTCTAATGGTCTCTGGTGATGCCAGGCTGATTCGGAGCGCGGTTAAGCCTTTGGTTTCCACTGTCGTGTCCTCCTGTGAGGGGTTTTGGGAAGGATTCTGCTGCCTGTTTCGCTGTTAGCAGCACTGCTAACAGACGAATAAATGCAAGCGCGAGAGTTTTCTCCTGCGCTTGCACCTGTAGGCTAAATTTTAATATTTTTCATCAATCTGATGATTATACCGAGTAACTACCTGGATAGTCAAGCCCTTTTTTGCTTTGCTGGCTTGGCAAAACAGGATGTTTCCCGCTGTAAGTTTCATTCTACCATATAAAAATATCTATTGTCTCGATGAGATTTTGGGTCTCTAGAATTTTCCGTGAAGGGTGCCGCATTTTAGGGTGTGCGCGTGCGTACGCACGCGCACACCCTAAAATGCGGGGTCTTATCACGCAGATTCCCAAAGAGCTGAGATTTTATTGCGGAGAGGGTGGGATTTGAATGTCATCCCCTGAATGGGGGCGCAGGGTAGGAAGCAAAATCCCCGTCATTCGATGGGGATTTTTAGCGGAGAGGGTGGGATTTGAACCCACGGTAGACCGGAGCCTACAACGGTTTTCGAGACCGTCCCATTCAACCACTCTGGCACCTCTCCAGTGTGCTCGCGACGCGAAATTACCGCGTGCTGCGGAGCGATTATAACTGGAATAGTATGTTTCTGCTTAAACTTTTTTATTCAGGTTAGTGAATTGAGCAGGCGGCAGTATACCCTAAATTTCAATGCTTTGGTGCAATTCAGGAAAAAAAACATTGTGATGACCCTGTAGATTGAGTTTGTTTTTCAGCGGCAAAGCTCCCCGTTCCTCGCCATGCACCAGAAAGATGCCATGCTTGTGTGCCTGGGCAGCCCCTGCATATTCGATTAGCAAATCTTGGCCGGCGTGGGCAGAAAGCCCGCCGATGGTGGCAACCTCAGCCTGGCGATAGTAGACTTCGCCAAAAATTTTAATTCGTTCTTCCTGTTCGGCCAACCTTCGCCCCAGGGTGTGCGGGGCTTGCCAGGAAACGATCACGATCGCCGAATGTTTGTCCTCGATATTATTCTTGAGATGGTGCAGGATGCGTCCGGTTTCGGCCATACCCGAGGCCGAGATGATGACCATTGGGTCTTTGCGCGTGTTGAGTTGTTTCGATTCTTCCAGGCTGCGGATGTAAGTAAGCCCCTTGAAATCGAGGGCAGGGTGTTTGCCATTTTGCATGAAGGCCCAGGTTTCATCGTCGAAACATTCACGGTGCTTTTTGAAGATATCTGAAGCGTTAACTGCCAGCGGACTATCGACAAAGATGGGCACCTGCGGAATATCGCGGGAATCGATCATTCGATGCAGGTTGTAGACAATCTCCTGGGTGCGGCCAACGGCAAAGGAAGGGATGATGACTTTGCCGCCGCGATGGATTGTGCGGCTGACCACGTTGCGCAGTTCGATGTAGGCTTCATCCGGATCGCGGTGGGGTTTGTCACCGTAAGTTGATTCTGTGATGAGCAAATCGACAGATTCGGGCAGGGAAGGGTCACGCAAGAGCGGCAGTTTGCGCCGCCCGACATCACCAGAGAACCAGATGCGGGTCTTTTTGCCTTTTTCTTCGACTTCCAGCAGTACGGCGGCTGAGCCAAGAATGTGTCCGGCCTCGACCAGTCGCGCGGTTACACCGGGAGTAGGTTCGAAATCGATGCCCAAATCCATCGATTTCATCAGCGGGCGCACAGCTTCAGCATCTTCCTGGGTGTAGAGCGGCTCAAGCAAGTCTGCGCCGCGCCGTTCCTGGCGATAGTTAAGGTAGGCGGCATCCGATTCTTGAATGTGCCCTGAATCGCGCAACATAATTTCAGCCAGCTCAACGGTGGCGGGAGTGGCGTAGATATTGCCTAAGAATCCCTGTTTGACCAGGTTAGGCAAGTTGCCACAATGATCAATGTGAGCGTGCGAAAGGATGACCGCAGCCACGCTGGCCGGGTCGAAGGGGAATTCCTGGTTACGTTTGATGGCTTCTTTGCGCGGGCCTTGAAACAGGCCGCAATCGAGCAGGAGCTTGTTGCCATTCACTTCAATCAGGTGCATCGAACCGGTTACGGTCTGGGCCGCGCCATGAAAACGAATTTTCATGATCTTTACTCCTGGGTGATTTTTTTGATCGGGGCCGGTGGGTGCAGGGCTTTTAGGATGCCTGAGCCGTAATGTGCCAGCCGCCAGGGTGATTCGCGCATAATGGTGGCCAAATCCTGCTCGCTGTGCGGATTATTCTCAGCGATAGCCTGCATCGTAACCCGTGGCAGAATCACATCTGATTCGACTTCCAGTTTTCCGGCGGTTTCTTTCCGCCAGGTTTTCAACCTTTGCAAGCGATTTAGAATTGCTTCTGGAGTGCGATCCATTTCTGCAACGCGTACCAGCGAGGCGCTTTGTCCGCGTTGGATGGCTTCGAGCATGGGGCGTCCCAGGCGATGGATTTGGCGTTCTGAAAGCCCAAGTTCGGCTAGTTCGAGCATTTTTTGCGGCGATTTTTCGGCCAGGGCCAACAGGTGGCGGTCGCTGATGACTTTGAACAGCGGGCGGTCCAGTTTTTGGGCAATTCGCTCGCGCGCAAGGCACAACTCGTGCAGGATGGTTTGCTGGCGGCGGGTCAGGTCTTGATGGCCGCTGATCCTTTGCCAGCGCTCGCGCGGGTCGCCGTTATGGCCATTGACCTGGCTGGCGCGCACAAAATCCTCGTGTGCCAGTTCCCAGCGTCCTTTTTCACGCAATTCCCGTTCCAGGGTGTCGCGCAGGTCAAGCAGGTAGCGTGTATCCAGTCGGGCGTAGTCGATTAAATCTTCGGGCAGGGGGCGCTGTCCCCAATCCGCCTTTTGGAAACGTTTATTGAGTTCGATACCAAATTTTTCCTTGAGCAGGTTGCCCAGGCCGAGAGATTTATATCCCAGGGTGCGGGCGGCGATCATGGTGTCGAACAGGTTGTTGATCGTGAATCCGTAATCACGGTTCAGGCCGTAGACATCATAATCTACAGCATGAAAGGCTTTTTCGATCTTGGGGTTGGCAAAAATTTCTTCGAGCGAGGAGAGATTGGCAATCGAGAGCGGATCAACCAGGTAATCAGTGTCGGTTGTGGAAAATTGAATCAGGCAAACGCGCTCGTGATAGGCATGCAGCGAATTGGCTTCGGTATCGACCGCAATACGCGATTGTTTTTGTAATTCTTGCACCAGTAGGGCAAGTGCTTGTTGTGTGCCGACCCAGACGGGCCGTGTAAGGGTTGTTTCTGCGAGCATGGATAAATTATAGTCCAGTTTTCTCGATGCGCTTTTCCATAACGAGGGCATCTTCGCCATCGTTATAGTAGCGCAGCCAATGGTCAACGGAGCGATAACCGGCTTGTTCATACATACGGATGGCCTGGTGGTTGCTCTGGCGCACGCTCAGGCGGATGCGCGACAGGGGCATCTGTCGTTCGCAGGCAGCAAGCAGTGCGCGCCCGATCCCTTTTCCGCGCTGGTTGGGCAGGACGCCGATGGTGGCTATCCAGCCCAGATCTTCACCGGGACGCGGATCCCCGGCGATGAAGCCGATCATTTTACCGTTTTCAATTGCCTTGAGCCGCACTACGCCAGGGAAACTAAGCACAGCGATTAAATCAAGTAACGGCCAGGCATCTTGCGGAAAGCATACCTGTTCGAGGTGGCGCAGTGCGCCCAGGTCGAGAATGGAGGCGGGGGTGATTTCTGTCATGGCGTGGCGATAAAATAAAACCTCCCACGATGGGGAGGCCTTATTTTACCTTAGGTTACTCTTTTAAGATTTGTTCTTGCCGAGGAAGTTATCGAGCATGGAAGTAAATTCCATCGGGAAGATGTACTTGGTTGATGGGCTGGCGCCTAGCTCTTTGAGAGTCTCGAAGTATTGCAGGGTCATAGTCTTGGGGTCGACAGTCTGGGCCACAGCGTAGATTTTTGCGAGCGCATCGGCGAAACCTTCAGCGCGCAGCAATTGAGCTTCGCGTTCGCCCTGGGCTTGCAGGATTGCGGATTCTTTCTGGCCCTGTGCTCGCAGGATGGCGGCCTGCTTTTCGCCTTCGGCCACGTTGACCGCGGCTTCACGCTGACCGGTTGATTCGGTCACGACTGCGCGGCGGACACGTTCAGCGGACATTTGGCGGTTCATGGATTCCAGAATTTCACGTGGAGGAATGATTTCGCGAATTTCAACGTTGGTTACCTTGACACCCCAGCGCTCTGTGACTTCATCGAGACGGGTGCGCAGCATCTTGTTGATGTGTTCGCGCTCAGAGAGAACATCGTCCAGCGGAATACCACCGATCACGGCGCGCAGGGTGGTGGTTGCCATACCCTGTGCGGCGGCTTCAAAGTTACCAACCTGCAAGACGCTTTCCATCGGGTCAAGAACTTTGTAGTACCAGATGAAGTCTACGGCGATGCTGGCATTGTCTTTGGTGATCGAAGTCTGGTGAGGAATGTCGCGCACTTGTTCGCGCAGATCCACTCTCACGCCCCGGTCAATGACCGGCACCAGGATAATCAGGCCTGGCCCCTTGCTGCCGATGGAGCGTCCTAATCGGAAGACAACCAAACGCTGGTATTCCGGGACAATTCGAATCGCATTCGCAAGGAAGATTGCGACGAGCAAAACTATCCCGCCGATGATGCATAAAACAAGAAGTGCTGAATCCATACTTTTCTCCTTTTCTTAATGATGGAATTCTGATTTGTACAGAATCTATCAGGATACTTTTTCTACGAGAAGCACAAACCCATCTCGTTTGATCACTTTTACCGAATTACCAGCAGAGATCGTATGTTCACTGCGTGCAGACCACAGTTCTCCGGCTACTTGTACTGAACCACTTTCATGAATCTTGCTTTTGGCTTCGCCAATTTGGCCAATCAACGCTTCCAAATCGTGGTTGGGGCGCGCGCTCATCGCAGCGATTGTGCGGTCTATGCTAAAGTATAGAAAACCGCCATACAAGAGCGAGACAAAGGTTGCCACTACGGGGTTGACAGTTGGCCATCCGTTTTCGTCAATGAACAGGAAAACGGATCCACCGATGACTAACAGGATGGTCAGCCCAAGCAGGGCCATTCGCCAGCGCGGTGTGCGTAGGGCGTAGAGGAAGGGTACCAGACTAAGCACCAACACTACCAGCGCCCAGGAATTGATCCCCAGATTGTATGCGCCGTAACCAGCCAGCACAAAAGCGAAGAGTGCGCCAATTTCCAGGATGCCTGTTCCCGGTGTTACCAGGGCTAATAGCCCCAGCAGAATCCCCGTGACGAGCAGGGTGTAAGCAACATTTGCGTTGAGTAAAAACTCCATTTTTGCCTCCTTGAAAACTTAAGGCCAATTTGATTATACAACAAATCTTTTTTTGACTGTTTAATATACGCCACAAACGGCAGAAAAGTCTCAGCAACTGCGCGCCGGAATGGGTAAACAAACGGCCTCCACAATGCTGTGGAGGCCGTTTCGGCCTGGATACGGATATGTGCTAGCCGGCTTCGGCTGCCTTGGCTGCTGCCTTGGCTGCGGCCTTTTCGGCGCGGGCGGCTTCTTCGCGGGCATTGTTCAGCGGACGAATTTCGGCGTAGTATTTGGCCGATTTCATCAACGCCTCTTTGTCGAGTAAATTGCGCCCGTAGGATGAAATCTCATAGTCGTGATCCATCTTGATCGCGTCGAAGGGGCAGTATTCGGCGCAGAAACCGCAGTTCATGCAGATGTCCGCATCGATGTAGAATTCGGCAGGTTGCTGCACCGGGCGACCGGTAACGGGGTCGGTTCCACGCACGATCCAGATGCATTGCGGCGGACAGACCTTGGCGCAGATACCGCAGGATGTACAGCGGATGTCTTTCGCGCCGTTTTCGCCCTCATCATAGACCAGCAAGGGGATATAGCGGAATTCTTCCGGCACCGGCACTTTTTCTTCAGGGTATTGGACGGTGAAAGTGCCTTTCGCGTCTTTGCTGCTGCGATGAGCAATGCCTTCCGGGCTGAAGTAACGCTTCCGGCCCCACCACTTGATGTCTTCAAGGTAGCTGTCAAGAAAGTGCTTGGCCGTTACCATCAGGCCTTTGAGAATACCTTTTCCATAAGTTTCCATAAGTTTGCTCCCTTCTACCGGTCAAGTTCGCCGAGCACGATATCGACCGCACCGAGGATGGCGACAAAGTCTGCGATTTTTTCGTTGACGCAGGTCATTTCGAGCGAGGTCAGGTTAATAAACGATGGCGCGCGGACGTGGTAGCGGTACGGATTGGGCTTGCCGTTCGAGACGACGTAGAAGCCTAACTCGCCTTTGGGGGCTTCGATGCGTCCATAAGCCTCCCCGGCCGGGACTTTGGTCAGGTAGGTCGGCTTGACGCTCATCACCGGCCCTTCGGGGATCTGTTTGAGAGCCTGCTCTAGAATCTTGAGCGATTCGCGCATTTCATCCACGCGGATCAGGTAGCGGTCATACATGTCGCCGTTGTAACGCACGGCCACATTGAAGTCGAAGCGGTCGTAGATACTGTACGGATCGGCGCGGCGGATGTCGTAGGGGATGCCTGAAGCGCGCAGCATGGGGCCGGTCATCGAGGTGCGGATGGCGTCCTCGGGGCTGAGATAGCCGATGCCCTTCAGGCGCGAGACAAACAGCTCGCTTTCGGTCAACAGGCTGTCAAATTCGTCGATTTTGGCGGCCAGACGGTCAAAGACCAGGCCGTGAAGTTTCTTCATCCACTCTTCGGGGATGTCGCGCACGACCCCGCCAAAGCGGTGGTAGTTGCACATCATGCGCGAGCCGGCAACGGCTTCGAAGATATCCAGAATCAGTTCGCGTTCCTCGAAGGCGTACAGGGCCGGGGTGAAGTATGCGCCCAGGTCGTTCATCAACATGCCGATCAAGATCAAGTGGTTCTGGATGCGGCTCAATTCGGCCATGATGACGCGGATGTACTCGGCGCGTTCTGCCACCCGAATCCCCATCAATTTTTCGACAGCCAGGGAGTAACCCCAGTTATTCGACATCGAGTTGAAGTAATCGAGCCGGTCCGTATAGGGCATGTTTTGCAGGAAGGTATTGCGCTCGCCGATTTTTTCATGGTTGCGGTGCAGGTAGCCCATGACCGGTTTAAGGCTGACGACGTTTTCACCATCCAGCATGACCACTGCCCGGAAAACGCCGTGGGTCGAAGGGTGCTGCGGCCCCATATTGACCAGGATGTGGTCAGTCGGGATGCCGTCTTTCACTTCGGTCTTGTATTTTCTTAGCGAGCCGTAGAGCGCTTCTTCGGGGTCGGTCGGGGTCCATTTTTCGGGGTCGAACCCGGCTCCGAAGCTGACGTTGTCGCCAAAGGGAGTCTTGTTTTCGGCGAAGTCGTGCTGGCCGTCGGGCCAACGCGACTTAAACGGTTTGATCTCTTCTTCGTAGAAGGCTTCTTTCCAATCCTTGCGCATGGGGTGGCCTTCGAAACCTTCCCACATCAGGATGCGGCGCAGGTCGGGGTGGCCCTCGAAGCGGATCCCGTACAGGTCCCAGATTTCGCGTTCCTGGAAATCTGCGCCCGTCCAGACAGGGGTCAGGGATGGGATGGTGATCGGGTCGACGCGCGCGACCTGGACTTTGAAGACCAGGGCCGGGCCGCCGGTGGTTTTATAGGCGTGGTAGACCACTTCCATTTTTTCTTCGGCGATATAGTCCACACCGGTAACGGAGGAGAGCAGGTCATAGCCCAGTTCGTCGCGGATGTAAATGGCGGCTTCGGTCAGTTTTTCTGCGGCGATGATCCAACCCGAATAACCGGGGCGCGCATCGGCTGTGATTGCGCCGGGGAATTTTTCGGTCAGCTTTTGGCCTGCGATGGCAGATAAATCAAGGGTTTCAACAGGAGCAGGTGTTGTCATGGCGGTCTCCTATGCGGCGCTTTCTTCCACCGGGGCAGGCGGATTGGCCAGCTCGGCAGCTTTGGCTTTGATCTCGGGGATGCGCCGTGGGTCGATCAGGTCTGGCCCCAGCATCGGGATCGGCACCTCAACCGAATCTGCGCCTTTTTGGTACCAGCGCACGGTCTTGATCGACTGCTTGTCGATTTTTTCCTGGAGTTTGATCAACCCGTAGACGAGCGCCTGCGGGGTGGGCGGGCAGCCGGGAACGTAGACATCGACCGGCAGGTATTTGTCGATCCCGGCGACAACATTGTAGCCTTCCTTGAAAGGTCCGCCGCCTGAAGCGCAGGCGCCCATCGAGACGACATATTTCGGTTCGGCCATCTGGTTGTACAGGCGCACGATGGCCGGCAGCATCTTCTTGGTCACGGTTCCGGCCACCAGCATGACATCGCATTGACGCGGGCTGGGGCGCATAACTTCCATGCCGAAGCGCGCCAGGTCGTAGCGGGAAGCCTGGGCCGCGATCATTTCGATCGCGCAGCAGGCCAGGCCGAACATCATCGGCCAGAGCGATGAACGCCGCCCGAAGTTGTAGATCTTATCGAGCGTTGTGATGGATACAACATTCTTCAGATCGTCTGGAATGTCATAACCGGGTGTATTGAGTTCATTTGGGGTCATTAAGCGTCTCCTCGAACCAATCTTGGTAGATGGCAGACAAAATTTCATCGTTGGCCAGCGCCGGGTCATCTTCGAAACTTTCCAGTGCTATTGTCCAACGATAGATATCCCCCAGAGAGACCTTTTCAAAGTCAACTCGTGGATGGATATTTTTCAAGGCCAGTGCAATTGCAAAGGTGGAATCCCAATTAAGCGGGTCAGCCATACGATTGTGAAAATTATATCTTTACCCTTAGCTCTGGTCAACGTAATTATGATAATATATGTTTTCATAAATCGTAAAGTGAAAAACTTATGACAAATGTCACCCTGCCAAAAACCAATTCCCGCCAGAAAATCTTGAATTATTTGCGCAAGCAAACCAGCGCCACCTCAGTTGAACTGGGCAAGGCCCTGCGGGTGACGCCTGCCAATATCCGCCACCACCTGTCTCGCCTGCTGGCCGATGGCCTGGTGGATGTTGGCGGGCTGCGGATGGATGGGGCGCGCGGGCGCCCGTATAAAATTTATTGTCTTAGTCGGCTGGCGTTGGGCGATAACTTGTCCGCGCTTTCTTCGGCACTGCTGGGTGAGTTTATCGATTCGCTGCCTGAAGCGGAGCGGCCCGCCTTTTTGCGCCGCCTGGCCGAGCGGATTTCGCCGAACCTGCCCGCGGACCGCTCCAGCCATATTACCCGGCGTTTGGCAGCCACCGTTGAAACCTTGAACCAGATGCACTATCAGTCCCATTGGGAGGCGCATGCGGCCGGGCCGCGCCTGATCCTTGGGCAGTGCCCATATGCGGCGATCATTGCTGACCACCCGGCCCTGTGCCTGCTGGATAAATCCCTGATGGAACGCCATCTTTCACACCCGGTGGAACAATTGGCCAAACTGGAACGCAATGAGCGCGGCCTGCCGATTTGCCTGTTTGCTATGCTGTATTAAAAAATCCCCCATTGGGTGGATTGAATGAAGGTCTTTTCTTGCTAAAATGATTCTTATTCGATTCCCCCAAAGGAGAAGCTGTGAAAATGACCCGTTCTGCCCGTTTTTTACTTGTACTTTCTGTTCTGGTACTGGCCTCGCTGGCCTGCCAGGCCCTGACCGGAGGTGGCGACTCGGCCCCCGAACCAGCGGCCCCCATGGAAGAAGAAACCCTGCCCGAGGCGCCGGAACCGACCCAGGAGCAGGAAGTTGAGCAGCCCACTGAGGCGGAAGAATCCGCCCCATCTGCTGGCCTCGGGTTTGAGACCGAGTTCCCCGTCCCCGACGATGCCTCGAACGGTTATGACCTGGGCGGCGGAATGATCTCTTTCCAGACCGGTTTGTCCATTGAGGAATCTTTGGCGTTTTATCGTGATTCGCTCGCAGCCGAAGGATATACCGAGCGTGAGATCAACACCGCAATCACCGACACAACCTTTAGTATTGTCTTTGATGGCCACGAAAGCGGCCAGGCGATTGTCATCCAGGCGGTCGATCTGGGCAGCGGTTCGGTGAATGTCACCATTCGTTTTGAAGATATGTAAATTTTTACCAATGAGAATCAAAAACAGGAGCGCAAATGGCTCCTGTTTTTGATTCTTGAGGAACATAACCTTGTTGGTTGGCGTCATTACGGGGTCAAACCAACTATAGGAGTATATAAAATGACACCCAAATTTTCCCCCATGTTTTTGCTTGTGGTTGCGAGCCTGTTGTTTTCGGCTTGTTTGCCGATTGTAACCGCACCATCAGATGCGGCCACCCTGCCAGCTACGGTCGCAAGCGCCCCAACGGAGCAGCCCATAACCCCGGAACCCCTCCCCACCGAAAAGCCTGCCAGCAAGGTTCCCGCCTTGCCGATGGAGTCGGTCACTTATGAAAACGCCGAGATTAACCTGCTGATGGATTTGCCCGCGACCTGGGCGATCGGCGAGTCGATGGTGATTGGTGACCGCGCCACCCAGACCGTAATGAGTTCGCCGGATAACTCAACCACTGTTAACTTGCTGGTCAATCTGTGGGAACCTCACAACGATCTGGCAGCTTATGTGGAGGTGCGCCAAACGGCCTGGGAAGCCTCCGGCTTTACGGTTCTTTCCTCTGAAGAATGGATCCTGGATAACGGCCAGGCGGTTCGGGTTTTTATCGTTGAGACCACTGATCAAAAGCGCACCTTCTTCCTGCTCACCCCGTTGGACGATCGCTACTTGACCCTGGCAGGCGAAGGCGACCTGGAACTGGTTGAACAAATTGCCCTGACCTTGCGTTTTGTCAGCGAGTAATTCCGCCGCTGCTGAATTTTGAAAGATGGCCTGGCTTTTTAGCCGGGCCATCTTTCTATTTACTGAAGGCTACTGCTTCGATGTTGGCTTTCTTCAGGAATTCGAGCGCATTCTCATCCAGCCGGTAGGCTTCACCGTAGACAATGCGGGTGATACCGGCGTTGATCAGCACTTTGGTGCAGTTGATGCACGGAAAATGAGTGACATAACAGGTCGCGCCCTTGGTTGAAACGCCGTGCAGGGCGGCCTGGATGATGGCGTTGGTTTCCGCGTGAATGGTGCGGACGCAATGCCCATCCACAATCAGGTGGCCGGCCTCGTCACAGTGTTCCTGCCCGGCCGGGGAACCGTTGAAGCCGCTGGTCAGGATGCGTTTGTCGCGCACCAGGACGCTACCAACGAAAGCCCGGTCGCAGGTCGAACGTTCTGAAACAGCAGACGCGATTTTCATGAAGTAAGAGTCCCAATCGGGGCGCATAGAGTTCTCCTGAGTTTAAGAATGCCACCATTTTAGCACGCGCAAGGCGCGCAGTGTGTTCCAGCGGCTGGGCTGGCCGGTTTCTTCCATGTGGAAGTAGACCAGTCCGGGCCAGGGGGCGTTGAGCGGCCAGTGCCCGTTGTGATCTTGTTTTTGTATGAGCAAACTGACAGCGTCTGACACGCGTTCGTCTTTTCGAGCTTTGACAGACTGAAAATAGTCGAGGCCGCGCAGAAAATCGTAGCGCCAGCGCGGAGGAAAGTGCATCAGGGTCATCTGGTAGTTGGCTGGCTCACCGGTTCGGTGCGATTTATACAGGCGATGCTGCAACAGAAACTCGTGGGCTTTGGCGCGGGCTTCGATAACGGCGGACAAGTTTTCGGGGTAGCGCGCTCCGTACTCATCCAGCCCTTCAAGCACCGAAAGGGTGGTATGGAACGAGGCGTGTGTGGCGCCCTTGATCCGCTCGCAATTCCAGCCGCCGTCCGGCATTTGTTCGCACAGCAGGAACGCAGCAACGCTGTGGATGCGTTCGTCGGGGAAACGGAAGTAGGAGAGCAGCGCCAGCAGCATTCCGTTTATGCAGGTTTCGCTGTGCTGGAAACTTTTCCAAAAATTGATGCCGCCATCTTTTTCCAGGCCTCGGAAGAAGAATTTCTCGCAGCCGCGTAAAGCCTGCGGATTTTCAGGCGGCAGGCCCAATTGGCGCAGCAGGAGCAGGGTATAGGTGGTGCTCTTCCATTTTGGCGAGTAAATGCCGCCGCCCCAGTGACCGTCTGCATCCTGCCTGGATAGCAATTGTGCGCCCCAGCCTTCGCTTGCAACCTGGGCGCGTTCGTTTTCGTAAACGTGGGCAGGCTCATTGCACAAATCGCGCAAAACCTGCCAGCGAACGGCCGCGTCCCCTTGCAAAAGCCATCTGATGGTTTCTGAATGTGTTTCCATAGCAAAATTATACATGCCTTCAGGGCGAATACGAAAAAACTGTTTTTGGAGAACCCCCTTGACTGCGACGGGGTTGTAACATCCAAATTTATGGTAACAGCAAGACTAAGGAGATAGAAATGAGTGAAAATTCCCAACCTGTTTTGCCCTCGTTTTACGAGCGGCCCAACGTTGAAAATGATGTTTTGAACATTGCTCAGGGGGTCAAAGTCGGCATTGAGCGCGTTACCAACAGCGCCCTGGGGCTGGGCGGCGCTTATGGTGGCTGGGGAAATAATTTTGATAACCAGACCCTACCCGAGTTTGTCGGCAATCGGTTGGGTGAAGAACTGTCCCAGGCTGAAGTCATGAATCTCGGTGAGCTGGGATTCCATCACCGCATGCACATCCCGGATTTGAGCGAAGCTGATCACCTGGAAGTGGAGTTGGAAGTTGGCGCGCGGCTGGTTCGCGCGGCGGCCCAGGCCAATGGCTGGGAGCCGGGTGAGGTGGACGGCCTGCTGGTTGGGATGAGCGCCCCGGTTTCGGAAGATTATGTGTCCCAAATCGCCCGCCGGGCCGGGATGCGCGATGAAGCCCTCAAGGTCAGCGTCCATAAGGCTTGCGATGGCTCGATGGGTGCGCTCAACCTGGCAATTAACCCCGGGTTGGCCCTGCCGGGTCAGATTAACGTGGCCGAAGAACTGGCCGGGAAGAAAGTTCTGGTCGGCGGCATTGAAGGTCTGAGCCGCTTCACCAGCCACGCCCGCGACAAGAACGCCCTGCAACTCTTCGGCAACGGCATGGGGCTGTTTGGTGTCGTGCCGGGTGAAAATATAAAACTGCTGGCCGGGCGCAGCCACGAAAACTATGACGAGGAAGGTTTGCTGCAAGTGCGCATGTACTATCCGCACTCGAAGGAAAGGGTTTCTGGCAAATCGCTGCTCGAAGTGCAGCAGGATACTTCCAATCACATTCGTGTGGCCGGGATGATGCACGAACCGGTTGACGGCCTGCCGATTGTCATGGCCGGGCTGATGGGCATGGTCAAGCTCTTCGTGCGCAGCGGTGTCGAAGTGGTGACCGATGTTCATTTGCAATACCAGGCCCTGATGGAGAAACTCGGCCAGTCAGGACGCGCCATCAACGTGGCGATTGTCCACCACGCCAACTACAAAATCAACCTGCTCAAGGCCAAACAACTGGTCAAGGAAGGCATCAACTTCCCGATGCCCTGGCTGCTGCACGATTTTGGCAACGTCAGCGCGGCCTCGTGTGCGATTGCCTTCCTGCGCCGGTTGCAGGAGATCAACCCCGGCGACCACGTTCTTTTCGACGGTTTCGGCGCGGGAACCTATTACGATGTGATGGCTGTTTCGATGGGATAATATGGAACAGAACTGCCTCAACGTGGCCGGGATTAAGTCAAGTTGATTTGATTGGCAAAAGCGAGTTTCACCCCGAACACGAAGACTGATGCTTACCGATGAAAAACAAGCTCCTCTCAGGAAAACCTGGGAGGAGCTTGTTTTGATGTTTTGACTCTTTTCAACGCTTATTAATCATAAAGGTACTTTTTTTTTGCATCTTTGAAAACTTCCTCGCGCAGGAGAAGCCCCAGGCGGGTGATTCCTTCACGGGTGGCATCTGGATCGGTGTAAGAGAAATTGATTCGCATCGTGTTGTGCCCGCCGCCGGTCGGGTGGAACGCTGCGCCAGGTACAAAGGCGACTTTTTTCTCAATGGCGCTTTTGAACAATTCGGCGGCATCCATTTTTTCAGGCAGGATGCCCCACAGGAACATGCCGCCCTCGGGCCGGGTCCAGCGCACCTCGCTGGGCCAGATTTCGTCCATCGTTTCGAGCATCACAT
The DNA here is from genome assembly GCA_022013685.1 of Anaerolineae bacterium. Taxonomy (GTDB): domain Bacteria; phylum Chloroflexota; class Anaerolineae; order Anaerolineales; family Villigracilaceae; genus UBA8950. The sequence goes on along the minus strand of JAKLPV010000113.1, from coordinate 14,579 downwards.
CCCGCCGTTCTTTGTAAGTGGCGCGGATAACCTTGACATGCTCATCGAGGAAACCGCCTTTGGCAACTTCGTGGGCCACGATCTGATTAAATGTGGAGGTGTGCAGGTCGGCAGCCTGCTTGGTCATTACCAGGCGGCGAATGACCTCTGGCGGCGCAATCACCCAGGCCAGGCGTAACCCAGGCGCGAGCAGCTTCGAGAAGGTGCTCATGTAAATGACGTTGCCGCTATACTGGCCGTTGCTTTCATTGCGATATTCGCTATCCAGGCTGACAACAGATGGCAGGTGGTCGCCATCATAGCGCAGCTGGCCGTAGGGGTCATCTTCGATAATGGGGACACCGTAGCGGTCGGCAATTTCGACCAATTTTTTGCGCCGCTCCAACGACAGGGTTGTGCCAGATGGGTTCTGGAAATTGGGCAGGACATAGATGAACTTCGGCCCGATTCGCAAGGCATCTTCCAATTCGTCCACGACCATGCCGTTTTCATCAGATGGAACGGAGATGTATTGCGGCCCGTAGGCGTTCCAGGCCTGGAGTGCGCCCAGATAGGTGGGTGATTCAACCACGATATAATCGCCGCGGTTGAGGAACAGGCGGCCAATGAAATCAAGTGCTTGCTGGGAACCGGATGTGATCATAATGTTATCAGCGGTCACTTGCACGCTGTACCGCCCGGTATGGCGTGCAATCATCTCGCGCAGGGGTGTATATCCTTCGGTGGCGCCATATTGCAAGGCTTTTGCGCCCAGGTTTTCGAGCACGTAGTTACAGGCTTCCTGGAATTTCTTTACCGGAAATACTTCGGGCGCTGGCAGGCCCCCCGCAAATGAAATAATATCTGGCTGATCAGTCAGTTTGAGCAATTCTCTGATGACGGAACTGCCCATTTTGCTGGCGCGGTGGGCGTAGCGATATTCCCAGGGTGTTTGCATTTTTTCTCCTTACGAAGAACGAATTGGGTGAACGGGATAAAAAAAGCCTGACAGGTATGCGTACCCGCCAGGCCGAATGACCTTCATGGCAAAAGGATGCCTATGGAAAATACAACAAAGGTCAAAAACATCATAGTTTATTTATCTTACCGGGGATTTGAAAAATTCGCAACGATAAAATGACCTGTTTTTTTGTGACACCTGTCAGGTTTAACTGATATGTTGCAGTTCGACCACCCGGTCGAGGCGGAATGTGCGTTCACCCTGACGCAGGTGGCAGTAGGCGCGCAGGTAAATATAATCGGACAGTCCCTGCACATCGATCGGCGTGATCTGGCGGGTTGAATGCTCCCCGTTCTTATCCACATACGAGAGCTTGAGCCTTTTGCGGCTTTTAATGGCCTCGGCCAGGTCGGTTGGCAGGCTGATTTCGTCCTGCGGCCAGGCTGGAGAATTATAGATGCCGATAAAATCGTCGAGCTGGTTGCCGCTTTCCAGGAGCAATTCCATCATCGCAAAAAAGATGTTCTTGTCGGTCAGGGCGTCTGCCAGGGCGCGGTGGGCTTCGGGGTTTTGGATGTCGAATTCTGCCGCGATGTTGGTCAGGCTGTTGGATTGAAAGCTGAAGCGTTCACGCGCCATGATCAGGGTATCGATCAGGTTGGGGATTTGTAGTTCGCGCCCGGCGCGGCGGTATTCGTTATCGAGAAATTGCAGGTCAAACTGGGCATTGTGACAGACCACCACCGCATCTTTGAGCAGGGCATCCACATCGGCAATCACCTGGCTAAAGAGCGGCGCCTGGGCCAGTTCGCCATCGTTCAGGCGGTTGGTGCTGGCTGCTGCAGGGGAGAGTGGGCGTTGCGGATTGACCAGTTTTTGATAACGTTTTTTGATGCGCTTGCCCTCTGTCAGGATGATGCCCACCTCGCAAACGCGGTCGCCAAACCACGGGGAAAGCCCGGTGGTTTCCAGATCGAGAAAGGCAAATTTGCAATTCGAGAGGTCGAACATGTTGCACAATCCTTCAGGGATAACTTATTCGCTGAGGCGCTGCTCGGCCAGGCGCATTTCGTTGAATGAGCGGATCGAGACTTCCAGCATGCCCAGGTCGGGTTCACGAGTGGTAAGCCCTTGCAGGGCCAGGTTTGGACGCACGATGGCGCGCACAAACGGTGATTTCAGGTTGTTTGCCGTCCAGCGGATGTATTCCACCGCGACTCCGGCCAGAAGCGGAATGAGCAGCAGCCGCCCGGCGATTTGCCAGAGTAACGGCAGCGGATGCAGGAAGCTGAACACAACCACGCTCAGCAATACCAACGTCAGCAGGAAGGAGGTGCCACAGCGCGGATGTTCCAGCGGGAATTTGGCGACATTTTCAGGGGTCAGCTCGACGCCCGCTTCGAAAGCGTTAATGGTCTTGTGCTCTGCGCCGTGATACTGGAACACACGCCGGATGTCTTCCATCCGCCCGATACCCCAGATATAGGCAACCACCAACAGCAGGCGAAAAATTCCTTCGAGTACCGCCGCGGCCCAAACGTTCAAGCCCAGCCACTCGCCCAGCTTGCCCACTCCGTAGGGAGCCAGGAAGAACAGGCCGATTCCCATGGACAGCGAAAGCGCCATGGTGCCGTAAAGCGCCGGACCCTCCAATTTTTCATCTTCACCGGTTTGCATGTTGGCCGAACGGATCAGGGCTTTCATACCCAGGCCGAGTGCATCCCAGAGCAGGATGACCCCACGCAGGAATGGGATTTTTGCCAGTTGCGATTGATACAGGCCGGAAAGTTTTTCAGTATGCACTACGATTTCGCCATCGGGCGTACGCATGGCAATTGCCAGTGACCTTTGCCCGCGCATCATAACGCCCTCTATCAGGGCCTGCCCGCCATACGTGATAATTCGATCTTCCATGAACAGCATCCTTTACTTCTAAAAAATTAACGATTGAGAGAGTTGGGTTAAAGCCCAAAGAAAAAGCGGATCAACGTTTCGGTGCCCTTGTACCAGGTCGGCAGGTGGGTTTTCTCGTTGGGCGCGTGCAGGTTATCGTCGGGCAGGCCGAAGCCGGTCAGAACCGATTCCATGCCCATCGCAGATTGCATCATGCCGACGACCGGTACCGAGCCGCCCTCGCGTTTGAACAGCGGCGGCGTTCCCCAGACCGTTTCCATGGCCTTTTCCAGCGCGGTTACCCAGGGTTTGTGGATATCTGAAATTGAAGCCCGCCCGCCCCCGTACATCTTCAAGTCCCAGCGGATGGTTTTGGGCGCTTTCTCGTCCAAATAACGCTTCATTTGCTCGTAAACCTGTTCCGGTTCCTGGTCGGGAACCAGGCGGCAGGTGATTTTTGCCATCGCCGAAGATGGGATAATGGTCTTTTGGCCTGTGCCGGTAAAACCGGAGATCATGCCGTTGATTTCGAGCGTCGGGCGTCCGCCTGCGCGCTCCACGGATGTATAGCCAGTCTCGCCCCAGACTTCCGGCACACCGGTTTGCTGTTTGATAAAGTTGTCGCCGACGGGCAGTTTTGCCAGATGGGCGCGTTCATCGTCGCTAAGCGGGCGCACACTGTCATAATAGCCTGGCAGGGTGATGTGATTATTCTCATCGTGCATCCCGGCCAGCAATTCGACCAGGGCCTTGGCCGGATTATGCACGGTCCCGCCAAAGACGCCTGAATGCAGGTCGTGATCCGGGCCTGAAACGGTCAGCTCAAAAGACGCCAGGCCGCGCAGCCCGTAGGTGATCGTTGGGTGGTCTTTGCCCAGCATCCCGGCATCCGGGTTAAGGCAGAAATCAGCCTGTAGAAGCTGCTTATTGGCTTCGATCCACGCTGGCAATGAGGGTGAGCCAATTTCCTCTTCGCCTTCGATCAGAAATTTGACATTGACCGGTAGTTTGCCGGTCTGCGTGACCGCCTCGATTGCATTCAGGCAGGCCATTACCTGGCCCTTCATGTCTGAAGCGCCGCGCGCGTATAGATTCTCACCTTTCAGGGTGGCCGTGAAAGGCTCTGTCTGCCATAAATCGAGCGGATCGACCGGCTGCACATCATAATGCCCATAGACCAGCATGGTTGGTTTGCCGGGCGCGCCCAGCCACTCCGCGTAGACAACCGGATGACCGCCGGTTGGCATTACAGCGACATTTTCCATTCCCAGCCGTTCCAGCCGCCGCGCCACCCACTGGGCAGTTTTTTCGATCTCTTCAAGATGTTCTTCGGATGTCGAAATTGAACCAAACGAGAGTATTTCCTGCAAGCCGGCTAAAAAATCGGCTTCATGCTGGCGCGCATAATCAAGCGCTGCCTGTAAGTGCTGACTCATCTTTCCTCCTTGAAATCAGTCTAATTTACCGTATAAAAACCAGAACTTATCTGGTGTGAAAGTCTTTTCCAGCTCCGTTTCCCACAGAAAAGGCGCGGGTTTCAGGTTGGCGCGCAGGAAGGCGTCCAGACCCTCCAGCGCGGCTTGTTCTGCGGGCGCATTCACTTCGTCGAGCAGGATTTGCAGGATGACCCGTCCGCGAACTTCGCCGGGGTAATCGGCGCGCCGCCCGCTTTCGGCGGATTGCCATTCACCAGTGGATGCGCTCCAAAGCCGCAGCCTGTTTTGTATTTCGCGCAGCGATTTCTGTTCCCAGGCTGTGCGCCGCTTCGCGCGGATGGAGTCCGCCCGCGCCTGCCACTTGCGCGCCGCGAACGGGTCGAACGCCTCTGCCCGGCGCAGGGCCAGCAGGAGTGATCCCGGCGTCAGGCGCGGCAGGGAGCCGCCCAGGGGCCAGTATAATGCTTCTGCGAGCAGGTAGGTCTCCAACTCGGGCAGCGCGGCTTCGATAAAACGGGAATCTCGCTCAGGGGTTATCATTGCGCGTAAAAACGGGCAACCTGAGAGGGCTGCCCGTCCTTTTTTATTCTTCTTCCTGTATCTCCACGGTTGCTTCTGGCGCGCGTCTTGTTACTAGGTACCAGCGCTGGAAGGTCTGGAAGCGGTCACTGGTGTCGAAGAGCGGCGGGACTTGCACGCCCAGCACCTGCTGGTCGACCGCGTATGAGTAAACAGGATAAAAAAGCGGCAGGGCGGGCAGTTCTTTGCTGAAAACCACCTGGAAGTTGCGATACAGGCGCGCGCGGACGGTGTAATCGGTGTTGATGCGCGCCTGTTCGAGAAATTCGCTGGCGGTGCGGTTGTCCCATTGAGCGTAGTTTTGCCCGTTGGCCGCTTCGGATTGGTGCCAAAATGGGTAGGGATCGGGGTCGGGCGTGCGGGCCAGGTTCATATCGATCAGGGCCGCGTCGTAATTGCGGGCGCTCAGACGCTCGCTGACCAACTGTTCGTACGGCAAGGCCTCAAGCGTCACCTCGACGCCGATCTGGCTCCAGTTTTCAAAGATGTATTGGGCGATAGCGCTGTGCAGGGCATCGTCGGGGTGCAGCAGGGTGATGGAGAGCGGGTTGCCTTCCTGGTCTGCTCTTGTCGTCCCGCCCCCGGCCGGAATGGTGTACCCGTTGGTTTTGAGCAGGTTGGTGGCGGCTTCGGGGTCGTAGGGGAGTCTTTCGAGTTCATCGAAGAAGGCCCAGGTGCCGGGGAAGATTGGCCCATCGGCGATGATGCCCTGACCGAGCAGCAGCTTGTCGATGATTCTCTGGCGATTCAAGCCCATCAGCAGCGCGTGGCGCAGTTTTTCATCCTGCAAAAAGGGTTTCTCGGGGTTGTTCAGGTTGAGCATGACCATGCTCATTTCGGGCAGCCGTCCTGAATAGACTGACAGGGCGGGCTGGGCCAGGGCCTGGTTTAAAACATCCAGCGAAATTTCGCTGATCGCCAGCACTTCGCCATCGCGATACGCCTGGAGCGCGCTCTGGGTGTTTGGGAAATAGCGAAAAATAACTTTCTCGATGAAAGGTTTGCCGCCATAGTATTGCTCAAAAATGCTTAATTCCAGCCCGGCCACCTGGCCGTTTTCGACAATCAGGCGGTCAAACTTGTATGGGCCGCTGCCGATTGGGCTGAGATTGAATTGTGCGGCGGCCATCTCTGCGGCGGGCGTATTGCTAAGAATGTGGCGCGGCACAATGCCAAAGGTCAGGTAGTCCATGAAGGGCGCGAAGGGTTCTGGCAGCAGAAATTGCAGGGTGCGCTCGTTCAACTGCCTGATCTCAACGTTTTTCCACAGTTCACGCACATCAGGCGGGAAGAAGGACGAGTCGTCTTTGATCATTTCGATGGTGAAAAGCACATCCTCGCTCGTCACCGGCTGCCCGTCGTGCCAGAATGTATTTTCGCGAATCGAGATGTTGTAAATGGTGCCGTCTTGTGAGACGCCCCAGGAATCGGCCAGGTCTGGAACGGGCAGGCCGCGCGAATCAAAGCGGAAGAGGCTGCTAAACAACAGGCGATTCACGTCCCGGTCTGGGGCGTTGTTCTGTTCCAGGAGCGGGTTGAGGCGGCTGATGGAGCCTACCAATGCTTCAGAATACACCCCACCTGAAGCTGGTTGCGGTAAGAAGATTTGCTGGCCGGGTTCCTGCGTGACCAGCAAAACCCCCACAATAACCAATGTGATCGTAATGATTAGAATTTGCCAGCGAAGTTTTTTCATAAGCAAAAGAAAGGCCCCTGCCCCAGGCCAGGCCTTGCGGCCCAACCCGGATGCGCGGCCTTTCTTATCCCGTTTGAATCGGTTTTAGCGGCCCAGAAACAGGGCGGTTAAGGCGAGAACGAAGAACAAGACGCTCAAGGCGATGGTGACGCGAAAGAGAACACGCTCGATGCCGCGGCGGGCGGTGAAAACGGATCCACTGTCGGCGCCGGTCAGGCCGCCCAATCCGCCGCCCTTGCTTTGCAAGATGACGCTCGCTATCAGTGCAATGGATGTGATAATCAAACCAATATCTATGAATGTTGCCATTTTTATTTTTAGCCTCCTGCTAATTTAACTGCGTCATTATACTTGGGGTTGCGATAAATCGTCAACGTGTGCCGCAAAAGCCAGGATTTTTTCAAGAAGCCGTCGGATTCCAAGCTCACCCCTCGGCGCGGCAAGACTGACTTCGGCCTTCTTTGTTCCCCTGTGTTTTCGTGCCGTGATCTGGTCATCTGGATATTCACCCAGCCCCTGCCTTGCATTTAAAAATTACAGCGCCCATCTCGGCGCGCTGCCAGTTCTGCAACTGTGGGCTTTCCAGGTTGAGAATTTCCACCTCGCATGACCGCATAGGGCGTTGCGAATGGGGAGATCAGGTCTCGGTCTCATCGGGATTTCCCAGCAAAACGCTTAAATAGGCGACTTTGTGTCGCACATACTGCTGTAACCGGTGGGCGGCGTTTTCACACAACTTGCCATTTTTCTGGCAATTTCGGCGGTAGCCAAATTGAAGTTGGCTGCCAATCTAACCATGAACCATCTAAAGGATAACTGTGTTTGTTTATCCTGTCGAAAACTTCGTCTTGTGATTTCTCAATTCCCTTTACCCATTCGTTCTGAATGCTGCCTTCTCGAATGCCAACTTGATAATCATCTTCATCCTTCAACCTCCAGTTGTATTCCGAGTCTACGACAATATCCAAATCTAAATCTAAGGTGTCAAAACCGCAATGGCTTCGGCGATAGGGTAATTGATAGTTGATGTAATAACAACCAAACTGATTTGAGTCATGATCCCAAAAGATGGAACAAGAATAATACTTCTCTGGTTCAAGAAATATCAGGATGCGGTTGGTTTTCCAGGCGAATTCTCTGAGAAGAATATGTTCTCGCATGGCTTCTTGCCATCGGGTTCCCTGTGAATAGTCTCTATTTTTCTTCCAACGCCAGTAACCTTCAGGAAAAGCGCACTCAGCACCTGGAATGAGCAAAAGGACAGTTTCTTCTGGTTGATCTTTCACCACAATAACAGATTTAGCCATCCAAACCTGGTGATTAAAGATTCCACGAAGGGCACAATTGTCCCCTACTCCCCAATGTTTGCGCATAGACTATTTTCTCCTAGAGCCGCCCAACGATTTGCGGCCTGCCCTGTGGGCTATCCTGTCGGTTGCCCTGTATGTTCCCGCGGGTACTGGTGCTGGGGCGGGTGCTTCACAAGTTCAGCACAGGCCGAACTCTGCTTGGAGCAGAAAAAATACCGAAGCCAGCCTGTCAGTTTTGGAACCAATAGGTTTTGTAAACAGAACGCGAATATTCGGTAATTTGAACTAAAGAAAGATTATCGAAGAAGGCCCCAAAGTTTGGCTTTTCTTGCTGGTTTACGAATAACCAAACTGCTTCAAAGTTTTTAGATGTTATACCTTGAGCACTTAAAGTAACATGGTAATGCAAGTTGGCGTTATCATGTTGCCCCCATTGTACCCAACCGATTTTCCGTAATCTATCAAGAAAACTGGCGTGGGCTTTACGGGCTTCTGCGGATGGAATGACATCCATGAAAATGACATAATCGTCAGCATTTTTGAAATGACTAAAGCCTCGCAATAACCATTTTGTCTTACTTTGCGACAGGCTAAATTCTTGAATCTCTTGCTCAAGTTCATCGAGATTTTCAACGGGAAAGCGGTATTTTAAGGTAATATGAGCGGGTACCATCGGATTTATAATGCCATCAAGATCGAATTGTGTCGCCATCTTTTGACGCAATTCTCGTTGATAATTTTGTACTTCATCTGGCAAGATGCAAATGATTCCAATTTCATCCATAACTTATCATCTCCCGAGATTTTGACTTGCAAGGGAAGGGGTTGGCTAACACTTGGTTAGGCGCTTTTTGCCTTTCGGGCAACAACTTGAAAATAACGCGCCAAAAGTTTATACGGATGAAGTTCAGTTAGAGCAAATTCAAGACGTTCAATCTGCTCGAAGATTACTGGGTCTAACTTGCGCTCATTATCTCCCCAATAATCACAAATACATCGAATACCATAATCTCCTTCAGTAACAATCCCGACATTCTCCAATAGTTCCTTGATTTCATCTGCACAGTAATTCGTCATAACGGCATCGAATATTTTGGCGTTCGATGTTCGGGTATCGAGTTGTGCAAGTGCTTCTGCAAGATTGTCATCTAAAAATGCGGCATGATAAGGTGTGGAATACCGATTAATACTGACGACAGAAATTATCCCATCAGGTTTGAGTAATTTTGAAAGGGTCTTAAGCAATGCTGGCACATCCTCAATATATTGAAGAACGTTGTGACACAGAATCAAATCAAATTGCGAATCAGGGAATAAATTGGCGATGTTGTTGACATCGGAAAGATGTGTTGCAATGTGATTCTGAATATTTTCTTGGGCGGCTCGACCCTGAACATCTGCAAGCATTTCCTGAGAGTAATCAACAATGTCAACAAAATTCCCTAGTTTTGCCAGTGGAACAGAATCGAAACCATTTCCGCCGCCTGCGTCAAGAATTTTCATTTGATTTTGCCCGAGATGTTTTGCCAAATTGGCTTGACCCAATTTGTACTTTAATTTTGCCCAAGGCAAATCCATTTCCTGTTTCCATTTTATGATTTTGCCGTCAAACACGGTTGCAGTTGTAGACATTGTTTTCTCTTTTGACTATTGTGCAAGGTAGCACCTAACGGTTTGCGGCCTGTCCTGTGGGGTACTGGCGCTGGGGCGGATGCTTCAACACGGTGAGCGAAAGACGAACCGTCAGCACAGGCGTGGACTCTGCCTGGGAGCAGAAAAAACTCGAAGCCAGCCTGCCCTGCTGAGTTGCGCGGGGAGTGCCGCCAGGCCAGGGAAAAGTGTTTGTAAATTGCGCGGATTTCCGAAAATCCCCGCCATTTTTGTCTTGGCACGCATATTTAACTTGTTTTTATATTTCGTCTTATATGCGATAACAGTTCGCCGCGATTAGAAATGCTTTCCCAGATAACAAACCCAGGTACTAATTTGAAAGAGAGCAACAAACTATACAAGTAGTGAAGAGGCGTTATTCTTTTGGCTGTCACTAACCATGCCTTTTGAGGGAAGTAACGAATCTCTTGTACACTCAAAATATTTTCCCAAGGAATTTTAATATGCCAACCTAAAAATTCCAAATACAGAGATTCTTTATCGCACTTAATGTTTGACCACCAAGAAAATCCAAATATAAATATGCTGTAGGCAGCGGGAAGAATCAGAAGTCCACCTATTGCCTTTACCCCACCTGCGGTAATGACAAGGCATGAAAATACGAGTACTGTAAGAAGCATTACTATCGGCCCAGTTTTACCAGATAGTCCAGGAGAAATAATGCCTTTGCCGTATTTATATTCTTTCATGCTTATAACGCTGCCTTTTCGTAAAAATTCTTCATTCGTCTGACTTCAAAGCTATTGATTAACATAGCCATTAAGAACAAACGATAGGAAGGGATATTAACATTTTCGCCACGAAAGTGCCAAACGAGTTTGCGGACTTGCCCTGCAGGGGACTGGCCCTAAGCCGGGCGCGGACTCTGCCTGGGAGCAGGAAAAACTCGAAGTCAGTAACCTGTCTGAAAGCGCGCCGACTCCCACTCGCGGGTGCATTGTGTTGGGCAGGCTTGCTCATCGTCTATCGGGTTGCTTTTTCAGAAATAACCAACCTAGGAAAAAGAATACCAATCCAACGATCACAAATAGCGCTCCAAACAAGGATGGAACTTTATGCTGTGCGATGCCCAGCCCCAAAGCGCCGTTGATGGCTGTGATCAGAAACACTGTGCCTGCAAGAAAATACATATATGCGCCAAGAAACTCTTTAGGCCACAACGCTTTCACGGATAGGATAACCACTCCGCCCAAGAATAACGAGATTCCTAACACGATTCCAGCTGTGTTTACGCTTGGTAAAAATCCGGCCAGACAAGTTTGTCCGATGCCAAGAACACATATAAACAGAGCGAGAACCGTGATGGTTATAGGGCGAGATGATTGATGTGAATTTGAATCATTGTTTGACATATTTTCTCCTTTTGCATAATTCGGCAGAAGAAAGAACCTCAACCATTGCGTTTGCCTGCCCAACGATTTGCGTTCGCGATCTAACTCCGCGGACTGTGGCTCTGGGCCGGGCGCTTCGACAAGCTCAGCACAGGCCTGGACTCTGCCTGGGGGCAGAAAAAACTTGAAGCCAGCCTGTCACCTGCCCCGCTGAGTTGCGCGAGGAGTGCCGACAGGCCAGAGAAAAAATGCTTGACTGCGAAGCGTCGCACAGGATTTACCAGCAAGACAATTACATAGGCAACCTCGTGTCGCACACACTGCTGTTAATCAGTGGGCGGGTTTTGCAAAATGATTTTAAGCTTGATAACTTGATACTTTCGGTAATGACTGTCTGTTTAGGTATCTAGTTTGAGTATAGAAATTTGGTCATAATAACAAGACCTAGGATCGAACAATGATGCTCTCAAACTCCGGTGCTTGCTTCCATGCCTGTTTGACATCACAGGTGTCAATTACTCGTTCAATAGTTTTCAAGTGTTTTTCAGGGAAATTTGACGGTAGATGTATCTCAAAAATCACTTTTTCTGTCATCTGGGTATCAAGATTGAAATTTGCCGTCATTGTAATTTCTGTAGGTGATGCGCAATTGTGTAGAGCACAATAATTAATTACGTTTCCACCTACACAAGCAGCCAACCCGACCAAAAATATTTCACCGGGTGATGGTGCTTTTCCATCGTGCCGAGTTGAAGCTCGGATAGTATGCTCTCCCACCCGTACATCTACGTAACCATCTTCATTTGGTAAGTTTACCGTAAGTTGAAATTCCATCTGCTTATCCTTTTAGGTGAGTGATTTCCGTCATAATTTTTGTAAATCATCTTCTTGCTATCCTTCTTTTGCCGCCCAACCGGTGAGCGTTACTTGTCTGGGGCGCGGCGGATGCGTATCCTTGGATGTGATACCAGCGCCGGGGACATTTTCCGGGCAGGTCTCGATAAACTCGACCAACAGGAGTATTAGGGTTGCTGGGCCGGGCGCTTCGACACGGTGAGCGAAAGACGAACCGTCAGCACAGGTCGGACTCTGCCTGGCAGCAGGAAAAACTCGTAACCAGTTTGTCACCCGCCCCGCTGACTTGCGCGGGGAGCGCCGCCAGGTCAGGGAAAAATGCTTGAAAATAGCATATATCGCGTACTGCTCATGGGATGGCCGGTGTTGTCAGGATTTACCTGCAAGACAATTACAAAGGCGACTTCGTGTCGCATACACTGCTGTTAATTGGTGGGCAGCATATTTGAATTCTAACCTACATGTCTCAGCAACCAGGTAACCATCGTCTCAACGTACTCGTCTGAAATAATTTCTGCTGTCGGATTGCTTGTTTGGTACATGAGATGATCCGTTTCCGGTATCTGTAGGATCGTCACGTCGTTGAGATGTGACGTCGCCAGCTCCAATTTCGATATACTCTCTTCGACGGGCACCCAGCGATCATCTTTCGCAAACAGAAACAAGGTAGGTTGGGATAATTTCTTCCAGATAGGAAGCGGATCGTAATCTAATTCGTACCACCACTTCTTTTTCGTAACATCTTCTGGCAAATTGGTGCTGGGATTGATATAGGCATTTTGAAACCAGGGTTCAGATTGAGCATTGTCCAGTTCGGCAGAAACAACTTCGCGAGAAAGGTGCCCGCGATAATACTCATTTACGCGGTTACGCAATGCAATTGCTTGGCTGATTGTGTTGTCTGAGAACCCCTCCTGGCGTAGGGTATAAGCTGCACCGTAATCCATTTGTTTTGCAGGGGAAACTCCACAGCCCGATACAATGATAAGAAATGCAATGTCGGGTCGTAATCCAGCTACCAGCGGTGCAACCCAGCCACCTTGGCTAATGCCATATAATCCAATTTGTTTCTTATCGATATCGTCTCGGGAGCGCAAATAGTCTACGGCGGTACTCCCATCTTTTGCTAAAGTTTCAAAACTAGCCGTTTCAAAATCTCCGCTGGAGCGACCAGATCCTCGCCGATCAAAGAGTAACACGGCGATGCCGTGTGCAGGTAAATGTGTAACTAAGTGTTGATAAAAAGGGAATTGGCGGGTTCCACCGTTAGCAGCATGAAGAACCACTACGGCAGGGTGCGCCATTTGCGTCTCTGGCTTATAAAGTGTTCCCGCTAACTGAACAGTCTTATTCGTAAAGATAATTTCTTCCGAAATCATACTAATCACCTTAACATGTATTGATCTAATCTGCCTGCCGCCCAATGGTTTGCGTTATTAGAATATTCTTGTCTGGGATGCGGCGGACGGGTATCCTTGGATGTGATGTCAGCGCCGGGGACATTTTCCGGGCAGGTCTCGGTAAACTCGACCAACAGGAGTATTAGGGTTGGTGGCCGGGCGTGGACTCTGCCTGGGAGCAGAAAAAACTCGTAACCAGCCTGTCACCCGCCCTGCTGAGTTGCGCGGGGAGCGCCGCCAGGCCAGGGAAAAATGCTTGTAAACCGCGCAGGATTTCCCAACAAGACAATTACATAGGCGACTTCGTTTCGCGCACACTGCTGTTAATCGGTAGCTGCTTTTTGCTGTAAGGCTTTTTGTTTGTTATGAAATCTTAGCAGCCTATCCAACAGAACACCTGTAACTAGGCCAATGCCGATTAGTGCTGTAAGAGCGCATAGTGCGATAAAAAAAACAAGCATTTGCATATTTGAGATTTCAGGAAATTGCATAGCCATTTGTTGTCTTAACATATAGATTGAATCTTGGAATTCGATATATATAAGATATAGATTGGCGAAATAGAAACCCAATGTAGCGCAAAGCGGGAATACAACAGCCCACCATATTGCCTTGTGAACCCATTGTTTTAGCACTAACCATTGCGATACGCCAATTGAAAGACCAAGACATATCCCATAAGCTATAAAAGAATACCAGGAAGAAAAGAAAATAGCACTCTGACGTTCATTTATTGGGGTAATAGCAAAAAGAAGAATGTACTGTAGCCAGAATAATAGCGTGCCAATTGCTACACCGATGGATGTTGCCAAAATCCACCTAGCAGCCTGTGGAAACTTTTTTCGCAAAACAAACCATTGGATAAGTCCAAGGCAACCTCCTAAGATGAATCCGCTCAACAACAGTAAAACAACGATATATAAATGGCCCAGAAGTCCAACGTTGCGATCATAGAATATTCCAAATATCGCCCAAATTATATTTTCGACAGAGTTATATCCTTCTACAAGGAATGGTAGTCCTAAAACATTGGCCAATATCCACCATAGCAAAAAAGAGCGACTAGCATTATGGAAAGTGTCTGATTTTCCCATTTACTGAAATTCCTGTTTCTCGCTCACGTGTTCGGGCAGCTAACGATTTGCATTATTAGAATATCCTTGCCTGGGACGCGGCGGACGGGTATCCTTGGAAGTGATACCCCCGCCGAGGACATTTTCCGGGCAGGTCTCGATAAACTCGACCAGCAGGAGTATTAGGGTTGCTGGCCGGGCGTGGACTCTGCCTGGGAGCAGAAAAAACTCGCAGCCAGCCAACGTCGAGCTTTTGTCAATAGTCGCCCGGAATGCACCAGGGATATTCGGCCAAAGTGCGCCACCGGTATTCGCCCACGAAGTGCACCACTTTGCGGGGGTAGTACGGACTGGGATTATGGATGTTTTTTATTGTTTGCGGTGCGGTCTCCTTT
>JAKLPV010000112.1 GCA_022013685.1 Anaerolineae bacterium | reverse complement strand
CGATTGAGAGAACATCGCCAACGATTTCGGCTGCATACTCGTTCTGCCAGACAATCCCAAGCCCAATTCAAGCGCATCACACAACAGTGGCTCAACCTTCATCCAAGCCCAAATTTATAGCAAGTTATGCGCTACTGCGATAAAACAATTTTTAGCTGATAAAGATTCACGGAAGGCCAACTATACACATCACAACATCGCGTTGAACATTTATGCAAAATTGGGGGGAATGGCGTGGACAATAAAACCAACTCAGCAAAAAAATGAGCTCGTCATTGGTATTGGCGCAACCACCGATAAAGATGGACAACCAATTTTAGGCTTAACAGCCATTTTTAAAGGGGACGGGAAATATTTGCTAGGGAAAGCTTCTTCTGTGACTAATATGGTTGATTATCGAGATAAATTAGAGCAAATAATTTCATCAACAGTTGAAAGCAGCCTTAAAGATGGCACATTGGATGTAGATAAAACATTCTATCTTATCTTTCATATTTTCAAACCAGCTGGTAAAGATAATGAAATAGAAGCATTGAAGCAAGTCATCAGAAGGTTTTCAATGTACTCATTTAAATATGCGTTTGTGCATATAGGAGAAAACCATAACTATCGTTTCTTTACTTGCGAGGAAAACGATCAAGGGCCACAATCCACATCAAAGAGTGTGCTGTCCCAAAACTTAAGAGGCACATATATTAAGATAAACCCCTCAAGAGGATTCTTAGGGCTTCGACCTAAGAGTTCGGCCTTCTTTAAGATTGATATTCACAAGCAATCAAGCTTTTTAGATTTGGAATACATTGCTGAACAGGTATACCAGTTTACAGAAATGTCACATACAAGTTATAACCAACAAGGAACTCCCATAACTATTAAGTATCCAAATTTAATGGCTCGTTTTGTTGAGAAATTTAACGAGGGTGAATTAATGTATCTTGAAGAAGTAACTATGCCGGATTACTCTCTCTGGTTTATATAATTATGCTTGATGAATTAATACAGGAACTTAAATCTAAATTGTTTCAATCAGATTCACTCGAAATTTTTTGCTACTATTTCATCGATGGTGAGCAGGGAAAAATAAGCCAGATAAACAAATCCCAGTTTACGGGAGAAGCAGAGCAAATTGCTGTTGCAAGTTTTTCCGAAAAATATGCTGATAGGGCTGAACTGGAAAAGGTTGCCAGAAAACTAAAAAATCCAATCTACACAAAATACTTGAACATATATCACTTTTTAGGCCTCTCTCTTCAAGATAGTTTATATGAAACTCGTATTTTTGAGGAACACCTTAAAGAGAATTTCGATAACCAATCTATTCGATATAAATACCTAATAACAAAAGTATTCGCTCAACAATTTGAAGAACAATTAAAAAACTATTTACTTACCCAGGTCGAAACGCAAGACAGTTTTACTCTAATTTTGAAACATTTGTATTTGGAAGCGAATATCAATAAGAATTCAATGATTAGCGATTTCAAAAAGAAATCTCAGGATTTAGACATAATTGATTTGATCTTACTTGAAGATATAAGAGATATGCAATCTGTCGGATACAATAAACTTCAAAGTCAATTGTTTGAGGATATTGCATGGTGTGCAACAGAGATTCAAAGCAAACACAAAGTTCTGAGCAATAACGAAGGTCAATTTAATAGTCTTTTTCAATCATTGCTTACCGCGAAAGGCTATAGGGTGCAAGATCAAACTCAGAGGGGAGCATCATTTAATGGAGCACAATATGGCGAGTTGGACATAGCAGTTTTTTCAAAAGATGATATTCCCTTATCCATTCTTGAAGCTTTTGTTATTGGTTATATAGATAAGGGATATATAGCAAAGCATCTGAAAAAGCTATCCGAAAATTATGATCCAAATGGGCTTAAAAACAATTACGCTGTTATCTATGCTAAAAACCGAGATTTTTTAGTTTTTTGGGAAAACTACAAGAATTTTGTCCCCACAATTTCTTTCGAACATATAGCATTAATTGGTCAAGTTGAAGATATATCAACCAGATTTCCTAAATTTGCAGGAATAAGAGTAGGTTTAGCGAAATATCAAAATAGAGGAATGATTGTTGAAGTTTTTCATATTTTTATGGATATGAATTTCCCGTGATAAGAATTATTCTTATGGTCAGGTAACAAGGCGAAAGATATTGAGATCGTGGATTATCACGGATGAGAGAAAATATTGAATGACACTTTATCCCCTATTCACCCAGGTGAAGTGTTGCTCGAAGAGTTCATTAAGCCGATGAATTTGAGCCAAAACCGGCTCGCTATTGAAATCGGGGTTGACGTGCGGCGGGTTAATGAAATTGTATTGGGTTGCCGCAGTATCACAGCCGATACTGGATTACGTTTGGCGCGTTATTTTGGAGTTTCGCCGCAGTTTTGGCTCCGCTTACAGGCGGAATATGATTTAGATATTGCAATGGATAAGTTAGGCAATCGTCTGGAGCGTGAAGTTCGCCCCGTCAAATGGCAACCGCTGCTTAAGATCAAAACAGGCCAACGTCACGCCGGGATACTTCGATTGGCTACGGGTGTGCGGGGGCTGTCAAATAGCTGGCAGCTCTACGGCGATGCTTACTCCTTTTGGCAGAAGTAAAGAAATCATATGAATAAGCGCATTCTCTACGCCACGACTAACGCATCCAAAATAATGCAAATGAGAAACATCCTCACTTCATTACCAATTGAAATTTTGAGTTTGCGTGATGTACGAATAAAATCTCAGTATCTTGAAAATGGCAATACGCCCGCCGAAAACGCCCGCCAAAAGGTTGAGTTTGCTTTTCCAAAATATGGAATTCCAACAATTGCCGTGGATCATGGTTTGTATATTGAGTCTTTTCCAATGGAAAAACAACCAGGGTTGTTTGTAAGACGTATTTTGGGGAAAGATGGTGCCGCATCAGATAGCGAAATGCTAGACTATTACCAACAAGAGCTAAACAAAGTTGGCGGAGAAAGCGTGGGGACTTGGATTACCGCAATTGCTTTCAGAATTGATGTCTCACAGATTTATTGTGAGACGTTTATCAGTGAAACCTTCTTGACTTCAAAAATAAGCCCAGTTGTTATGGCTGGCGAACCGCTTAATTCGATGCAGATTGATCGAACTTCAGGAAGGTACTTCTCTGAAATGTCGCCAAGTGAACGCATCCAAGCTCAAATGCAAAGAGCTTCTGGGGTTGCTCAGTTTATAGAAAAACACTGGAGCAAGTTTTAAGGTTGGCGTCATGTTAGATTGTCTAATAAAAACAGGGTTCTTTTCCAGTTCAAAAGCAAGCCAACACTGTGTGATGTGTCCTGAAAAGTCATCCCTTCACTGCGTTCAGGGCTTGCTGGTGGAAGTCCAGTCCAGGTAAGGGTCAGGCGGAACAGATACACAAGTTTTTGCGGCGCAGTTTTACCGCTCCCAAATCGGCCAGTGAGACCGAGCCGCTCAAACCGATCAAAAAGAAGCGCGCGCCCAAGGCTGGCTAAGGCGCAGCGTGGGCGGGATGGGCGGAAGCATTCTGTCTATACATAGTTGGGCAGTTAATTGAGATGAAGTTTTGCCATGAAAATCTTAGTCTGTCCTTTGTCAAAAGTGATGAACATGGTTGATATTCATACACCAGAGCGCATTGTTAGCTTGCTTGATCCAAATTATGCGTTCCCAGAAACTGGCCCAGCATATTTCAACCGTCATCTTCGGCTTTGTTTCAATGATATTCATGTCTCCACCAAAGGTCAAGTTTTGCCTACAGCAAAGCATATAGATGAATTACTGGCTTTTATTTCTCTTTGGAGTCGCAAAGCACCTATTCTCATTCATTGTCGAGCCGGGATTGGAAGGTCTACTGCTACTGCTTTCATAACAGCCTGTCTTCACAATCCAAAAGCCGATGAGATGGAGATTGCAAGCGCGTTACGTCGCGCTTCTCCACTTGCACGACCAAATGAAACGCTTATCCAGCTAGCAGATGCGGCAATGAGTAGAAGCGGAAGGATGAACAACGCAATTGCGGAGACTGGGCGCAATCTATCCTGGCCTGAAGTTATCGAACCCTTAAAAAGCTACGATGAAGGTGTGCCATTTGAAATACCAGCCACATTTGGGTTCGCACCGCATGCAGTGAATGAGTGAATGACGGAAAATCAAGTTCGAATTCAAAATCATCTTGCAAAACCTGTCCACCACCGCGTGGTGTGTCCTGAAAGTCATCCCTTCACTGCGTTCAGGGCTTGCTGGTGGAAGTTCGGTCCTGGTAATGGGCCGGTGGGTAGGCAGTTGGCAACCCTACCGCGAGGGTGTTTAGCAAAGTTGCTTTATTGAAGATCAATTGCGAAAAGGTGTTTGATTTGGCAGAAGCGGATTCTCAAATCATCGTTGAAATAAACCGATTGCTGCAAACCCGCCCTTCACCCATTCTTATTGCTTTGGATGGCGGCAGCGGCGCGGGAAAATCCACATTGGCGGCTATCCTGGAGCAGCAAGTAGATTGTGTCGTCGTGCAAATTGATGATTTTTACTCGGCTGATATTCCTGATTGGGAGTGGGATTTGAGTTCAATCGCGGAAAGAGCCAGAGATGTATTCGAATGGCAGCGATTGCGTTCAGAAGCGCTGGAACCTTTGCTGGCCCGCAGGACCGCAAGGTGGCATCCTTTTGACTTTGCGGCAGGTTTACGCCCAGATGGAACTTATGCGCTGAGTCCAGAATGGATCGAGAAGCAACCAGCATCTGTGATTATTCTTGAAGGCGCCTATTCTTCAAGTCCAGAAATTGCAGACTTGATTGATTTGACGGTGTTAGTAGATGTTCCCGTGCTGGAACGTCACGAACGATTGGAACAACGGGAAGGCGATAAGGCATTCTTGCTGCGATGGCATGCCTTATGGGATGCGGTTGAAGCATATTACTATACCGAAGTGAGGCCAAATTCATCATTCGATCTCGTTGTCTCTGGAAGTAGCATCATGCCCACAACAAATGCCTAACACAGCCTGGTGTGTCGTGATAAATTATCCTTTCACTGCGTTCAGGGCAGGTCGCAAACTGCTGGGCGGTTACCTTCCAAAAGCACCTCGTCTGTTTTTTTACTCATATTTCGAGTAATGGTTACATAAAATTAAAGGGCTCTCCCGTAATTAACGGGAAAATCAAGAACATTAACCACAAAGGCCCGAAGGTACAAAGTTTTCTTATCGAAAAACCTTAAAAACTTGGTGTCTTGGTGGCTTCGTGGTGAGATTTCCCGCTAAAAACGGAAGAGCCAATCAAAGGAAATCCTATGGCACTTGAATGGCTATATTCTTTGGAAAGCATAGACTGGGAAGAACTCTCCCAGCTATATCTGGTTGCCCCGCTGGGGCACAAAGACCCTTCCGATTTAAAGGTGACGTTCTCAAATAGCATGTTCAAGTGTTTTGTGTATGATTCTGGAAGATTGATCGCCGCCGGGCGAGCGCTGGCAGATGGAAGAGACTGCTCCTATATTTGTGATGTGGCAGTTCATCCAGACTATCAAGGAATTGGTCTTGGCAAGCAAGTCGTGACGAAACTTGTCACTTTCTCGAAGGAGCATAAGAAAATCATTTTATACGCTGCCATAGGGAAAGAACCATTCTATCGAAAACTCGGCTTCAAACGCATGGCAACAGCAATGGCAATATTTAAGAATCAAGCCCAAGCCCTGGAAAATGGTTACCTTATTGACGAATCATGATTCGTCTGCCTGTTTTGAATCTTGAAAAATTAAAGGCCTATTGGCGGCAGTATCTTTTTTCAGCGTAGGGCGGGATCCATACTCCGCCCCACGCGCTTTTCAGGAGGAAACAATGACAACCTTTTTCAAAGCCTATCTGCTGACCCTCGTCCCCTTCATCGTTCTAGACGCTTTCTGGCTGGGCCTGATCGCCCCGCAGTTTTATCGCTCCCAGATCGGCCACCTGATGGCTGACCAGGTCAACTGGCCGGCCGCTGCCCTATTTTACGTGCTTTACATCGCCGGGATGGTTGTCTTTGTCACGGGCGCGACCATCCGCAGCGGGGATTTGGGCCAGGCCCTCGTCCGCGGCGCGCTCTTTGGCTTGATCACCTATGCCACTTACGACTTGACCAACCAGGCCACCCTGCGCGATTGGCCCTTGCTGGTCACTATCGTCGATATGATTTGGGGGACAACGCTCGGCGCGCTCACTGCCCTGGGCGCGACCTGGCTGGGGCGCAAAATATGATAGAATACGCGTTCTATGAAAATTATCCGCGCATCTGAAGTTGGTTCCTACCTGTATTGCCGTCGCGCCTGGTGGTATCGTCAGCAGGGAATCAAACCTGGCAACCAGGCTGAGATGAGCGCCGGGACGGAACTTCATCGCCAGCACGGACGCAGTGTCCTGGCCTCAGATTTCCAGCGCGGATTGGCCTGGCTGCTGCTCCTGTCCGCGCTGATCCTGCTGGCCTGGTTCGGCGTCGAAAGCCTGATCGGCGGCTGATGCTTTACCTCGCGCTGGCCCTGGTGCTGTTCGCGCTCTTCCTGCTCTGGCGGTCGGGGCGCACCCGCCGCGCGGCTGGCCTGCCCGGCGGACGGGTCATCTACACCGACACCCGCGCCTGGGGCAAGCCCGAAAAGCCGCTTTATGCGCCCACCATCGGCCTGACCGGCAAACCGGATTACCTGGTGGAGCAGAACGGCAAGATCATCCCGGTCGAAGTCAAGTCGGGGCGCGCGCCGCAGAATCCCTATGATTCGCACATATACCAGTTGGCGGCTTATTGCCTGCTGGTTGAAAAAGCCTACGACAAACGCCCGCCTTATGGCATCATCCACTACCCTGACCGTGATTTTGCGATCGACTATACCCCGGAGCTTGAAAACGCCCTGCTTGATATGCTGGCAGAAATGCGCCGTGACGAGCGCCGCGATAATGTGGAACGCTCGCACGAAAGCCGCGCCCGCTGCCGGGGCTGCGGATTTCAGACAAATTGTGACGATGCGCTCTAATCTGCGCCGTTAATTGTATAATCGAACCATGCCCGACCTGCGAATTGCGATTGTTGCCCATCCCAAACTACCCGATGCCATGCAAGAGGCCGTTGTTGCCGCCGATTATCTTGCCCAAAAAGGCGTCCACGCTTTGTACGGGTCGCTCTATGATGAAAATCTGCGCCGGCAGGTGAAATCCGGCGAATTCGATGTGCTGGTTGCCATGGGCGGCGATGGTACCATCCTGCGCGCCGGTCACTTGTGCGCCCCGTATGATATTCCCATCCTGGGGTTGAACAAAGGCCGCCTGGGCTTTCTCTTCCAGATCGATGACCAGGGCTGGGAGCACACCCTCGATCAGTTGCTGGCCGGTGATTACTGGATCGAAAAACGGATGATGCTGCGCGCCGAACACTTCCGCGCTGGCGAGGCGCTTGGCACCTGGCAAGCCGTCAACGATGTGGTTGTCGCGCGCGGGAGTATGATGCGGCCCATCCACGTCAAAGCCAGCATCGACGAGCAATACCTGACCACCTACGTTTGCGACGGGCTGATCGCTTCCACTGCCACCGGCTCGACCGCCTACGCCATGGCTGCCGGCGGGCCGATCCTGCCGCCCGAATTGCGCAATATCCTGCTCATCCCGATTGCCCCGCACCTCTCCGTTGACCGCGCCGTGGTGCTCTCCGAAGGGGCTACTGTCAGCATCACCGTCCTGAGTGAAAACGGCATCATGAGCATCGACGGACAAACCCCGCTCGGCCTCGATGAAAATGACCGCATCGACGTTCGCGCTGGCGAGAACACGGTCAAATTCATCCGCTTTGGCGACCCCGATTACTTCTACCGCAACCTGACAGCCCACATGAATCAGAACATCAGCATAGGACTGCCCCGATGAGCGAAACAACCTTATACTGTGCCAATCATCCTGCCGTTGAAACCGTTTTGCGCTGTAAAAAGTGCGAGAAACCGATTTGTGTCAAATGCGCCGTGCGCACCCCCACCGGCTACCAGTGCAAGGAATGTGTCCGCGGCCAGCAGAAAATCTTCGAGACCAGCAAACCGTATGACTATATCACCGGCTTCATCACGGCCACGATCCTGTCGATCATTGGCAGTTTCCTGATCAGCCTGGCCGCGTTTGTCAGCTTTTTCGGCTTCATCATCGCCTTTGCCGCCGCGCCCACCATTGGCGTGATTATTGCCGAAGCTGTGCGGGCCGTCACCGGCCGCCGCCGCTCGCCCAAGTTATACAAAGCCATCCTGGCGGGCATCGTCCTCGGCGCACTCCCGATGGCGCTCCTGCAAATAGTTAGCTTGAATATTTTCGGCATTATCTTCCAGGCCATCTATCTGTTCATCTCTGCTCCCGCTGCCTACTACCGCATCTCTGGAATTCGCATCTTCAAATAAAACCTTATGCTCTCTGAACTGCGCATCGAAAACTTTGCCATCATCGACAAACTCGCCCTTGATTTCGGCGCGGGCCTGGTTATCTTTACCGGCGAAACCGGCGCGGGCAAATCCATCATCATGGACGCGCTCGAAATGCTGTTGGGCGGCCGCGCTGAAACCAGCGTCTTGCGCGCCGAAGCGGAGCGCGCCTCGGTCGAGGGCGTTTTTAAACTCGACCGGGCAGACAAAGCTGAAATCCTGGCCATTCTCAAGCGCGAAGACCTGCTCGATGATGAGAATTATGTCACCCTGGCGCGCGAAGTCCGCCGCGAAGGACGTTCCACGGCCCGCGTCAATGGCCGTACCGTCAACGTGGCCCTGCTGCGCGAGATCGGCGCCTATTTGGTGGATATTCACGGGCAGACGGAACACCTCTCCCTGCTGGATGTGCGCGCCCACCTCGGCCTGCTTGACCGTTTCGCAGTTGTCGAAGACCTCCTGGCTTCTTACCGTCAAACCTACGCCGCCCTGCAAACTGTCCGCCGCGAATTGGACGAGCTGCGCCGCGCCCAGGCCGATTCAGAGCGCCGTATTGAAATGTTCACCTTCCAGGCCGAGGAAATCGAATTGGCCCGTTTAAAACCCGGCGAAGATGAAGAATTGCGCCAGGAACGTGACCGGCTTGCCAATTCTGAATCCCTGGCCGCCAACGCCCAGGAAGCGCTCGACCTGATCGACGAAGGCTCCCCTGAGACTCCCGCCATCACCGACCAGTTTGGTCAGGCGGCTGCGGCCATCTCCTCGTTGGCGCGCATCGACACGACCCAGGCCGATCTCTCTGCTCGTGCCGATTCCCTGCTCGAAAACCTATCCGATATTGCCCGCGACCTGCGCGATTACCTCGAAACCATCGAATACAACCCCAAACGCCTGAACGAAGCCGAGGAACGCCTCGACCTGATGCACCGCCTGATGCGCAAATACGGTGGGACGATTGAATCGGTGCTGGCCTTTGGCGCCAAAGCCCGCGCCGACTTGGAAACCATCACCAATGCCGCTGAAAAAATCGACGAGTTGCAGGGCAAAGAATCCAGGCTGCTCAAGGAACTGGCCGAACGCGGCACTGCCCTCTCTGAAAAACGCAAGAAAGCCGCCCAGACCCTGTCCAAGGGTATCGAAAGCGAACTGGCTGATCTGAAGATGGAACAGGCGCTCTTCTCGGTCGATTTCCAGACCAAACCCGACCCGAACGGCCTGCCGCTTTCAGCCGGGCAGCGGGTCGCCTTCGAAGCATCCGGCTTCGACCGGATCGAGTTCCTGGTGGCTCCCAACCCCGGTGAAGGATTAAAACCGCTGGCCAAGATCGCCTCCGGCGGTGAGACCTCGCGCTTGATGCTGGCCCTTAAGAATGTGCTCGCCAAGGCCGACCAGGTGCCATCGCTGATCTTCGACGAAATTGACCAGGGCATCGGCGGGCGGGTCGGACAGGTTGTCGGCCTGAAACTGTGGAACCTGGGACGCAGTCACCAGGTCTTATGCATCACCCACCTGCCGCAGTTGGCTGCCTTTGGCGACCAGCACTTTAAGGTTGAAAAACTGATCAATAACGGACGCACAACCACCAGCGTCGTCCGCCTCGAAAACGATGACCGGATGTTGGAACTGGCCCAAATGCTGGGTGAAGTCAGCGAAGGCACCCTGCGCTCGGCCAGCGACATCCTGCAATCGGCTGAAACCCTGCGCAAGAAATAATCTCTCTTCTTGACAACAAAAAACAGGCGCACCGGTTACGGTGCGCCTGTTTTGCTTTTTATTGAACTTATGCCGTTTCGACGGCTTTGGTTGTCACATCGAAAACCGGCGGGTGCTCAAGGTGCTTCTTGACCGCGCACAATTCCGCCGAACGGATGAGTGAGTCGCGGTATTTTTCGGGGAAGGTCGGCGGGACCTGGATTTCAAGATCGATCTTCTTGATCATGCCGCTGAAATCGCTGTGCATGCGCTGAACAATGCGGATGCCGGTACTGTCCAGGCCGCGCTGGCGGCAGAAGCCGAGCACATAGATCCCGGCGCAGGTGCCGATCGAGCTTAAGAATACTGCAAAGGGGGTCGGGGCTGAACCTTCACCACCGCCTGACGGGGGTTGGTCAGTGTGGACGGTTAACCCGCCAAAGTGGGCATCGACGCGCGCGCCGCCGGGGAAGTCAATAATCATTTCCATACCAGTATCATCTCCTTGTTTTTAATAAGCGCTTCGCGCTTACGACAAATTGTTTATCACTACAAACTTAGATGAATACTTGCCTGAAAAGTTGCAAATTTCATTTGCCAAACAGATTTCCGAGCCAATCGATGATGCCGCGCTCGGGGGTTTCGCCATGCACCTGGCCGCTTGCCCCGTTGATCAGGACTGTGTAGAGCCTGTCCTCGAACGGATAGGTGGTGATCCAGACTGGCACAAAGATTAGTTTGAAGGAAACGATTGAAATGCTGTTTGTGCTGTAACTCAGGTCAGTGATGCCTGATCTTTTAATGTTGATCTGCTTTTTGATGTGTTGCACAGCTTGTTGACGGGCATCCAGCGAAGCGTCAGACATGGATCGTTCATAGACTTCGGCGGGCCAGCCGGCCAAATAGCGCGGATTGTAGGCGGAGGCGTTGGGCAGGTCGAACTCTGGCAGCAGGCGCGACACCAGTTCCGACAGGCGTTTGACCGCCGGAATACTGACATCGTTGAAGAGCACTGGATGCACATCTGAAACTGGAACGTATTTTTTGTTGCGATAAATCATGCCTTTCCAGGGCACGTTGCCGACGATGTCGAAGGTCCAGACCGGCAGATAAACCCCGCGCGGCGGCTGGACTTTGCCCTGCGGCTCGATTTTGTTTTTCTCGACCCATTCGACCAGCAGGCGAATTGCTTCGCGTTGCTTGAAGGCCATCGGTATGATCGCGTCTGGTTCAACCAGTTCGCGCGCGTCGCCTTCAATAACGTGCGCCGATGCGCAATAAGCGCAGACGGCTGATTTTGCCGTCGGCGGCAGCAGAAAATCTGCCCCGCAACCCTGGCAGTGAAAGGTTTGCATGGCCACCGGTTTGCGGTGGCCCTTGCCGGTTGCCATTGCGACGATAAAATCCTGCTCTTCTTCAACGGCCTGATTGTCGAGAACCTGGTTGCGGGTGCAATATTCACAAACCAGGGTGTGTCCGTCACCGTCGAAGACCATTCGCCCGCCGCATTTGGGGCAGGTAAACCGGTCTGCCTGGACAGTTTTTGTGTCTGTGGATTGGGTTGGGAGTGCATTCGGGTTGACGATGTCTTCTTGTTTTAGTTTGCCATCCAGAATGGCCAACTCACGGCGCGCCTCGGCATGAGCCGGATCGAGGGCCAGGGCTTCTTCAAGATAATGGCGTTTTTCCTTGGGATTGTCCACCACCCGGCTGAGATACAGGTTGGCCCTGAAGCGGGACTCATGGTCATCGGCAACCATCAGGGCGCGTTCGAAATAATTGCGCGCAGCCGGAAACTCGCCCGATTTGTAATGGATGATGCCCATGCGCACCATGTCGTTATCGTATTCAGCCATGATTTACCTGCCAAGAATTGCATCTGTCATGTGCGCCACCTGCGCCATTTGGGCCACATCATGCACGCGGATGATATCTGCCCCGTGCGCGATGCCAATGGCCACCGTTGCGGCGGTCCCGGCAGCGCGTTGGTCGGCGGGCAGGTCGAGGGTGTAGCCGATGAATGATTTGCGCGAAGTCCCCAACAGAACAGGGAATCCCAATTCGCGGATTTCGTCCAGCCGGTTGAGCAGCTCCAGATTTTGTTGGACGGTTTTGCCGAAGCCAATGCCGGGGTCGAGGATGATCTTTTCGTCTGCAATACCGGCTGCGCGCGCCAGCGAAACGGACTCCATCAGCTCGCGTTGCACATCCGCCATTAAATCGTCATATTCCACGCCGGTATACCTGCCGCCCAGGCGCGCCTCGACCTGGGCATCGTTCGGCTTGCTGCGGTTGTGCATCAGGATGATCGGCGCGCCGCACCGGGCCGCCAGGGCAGCCATCTGCGAGTCGGCGCGCAAGCCCCAAACATCGTTGATGATTTGTGCGCCCGCCGCCAGGGCCGTTTCGGCGACGGCTGCTTTGTAGGTGTCGATTGAAAGCAAGGCATCCGGGAAGCGGCTGGCAATTGCGCGGATGACCGGTTCGACTCGCCGTATCTCCTCGGCTTCTGTCACAACCTGTGCGCCGGGCCGGGTCGATTCGCCGCCGATATCGAGAATATCTGCGCCCTCGGCCAGGAAACGCCCGGCCTGTTCGATGGCGCGGCTCACAACATCATCCCCGGCGGCTAGGCCATCGCCCGAAAAAGAATCGGGGGTGATGTTGATGATGCCCATCAAGTAGGTGCGCTGTCCCCAGGTCAGGTTGTGATTACCGATAATGAGTGTGTTGGGTTTCATATTTTTACAGAGAGGAGCTTTTCAAACACAAAAGACACGCAGGGCACGAAGGAAAAACAATTGCAAGCCATGTTTTCCCTTTGTGTACTTTGTGCCCTTCGTATTCAGGCTTTCTTTGGCCATCTGGCGGGGTAAGAATCTTTTAGATCATCTGATCGAGCGGTTTGGCCAGCCAGGTTTCGGCTTCTTCAATGACCGTGAAAATTCGCATTGCCGCGCTGGCGCCGGTGGCCGAAGCGGCCACTTTCATGATCGCATCCTTAACCTGCTCGTTGGCGACCACGACTGCCGCGCGCACGTTGCGGGTCGATGGATCGCTGTTGACCTCGACCGCCATTTTGATCGCTTTTTCAGGAATTTCCTTGACCTGGCGCAGGTCGTACAGGTTGCGCGTCAGGCGGTCGGAGCCCATCAAGTGCTCGAAGGCGAACTCACGCCAATCGCTGATGGTTGCTTCGCTCAAGTCGCTAAAGGTCAGGATCATGCCGCCGTCCGGGCGGCGTTGAACAGTATAGCCAATGCCCGCCTTGGGTGTCCACATTAGGGGTTTTGAGTCGCTCATGGTGCCTCCATTTATTATCAGGATTATCCACAGGATTATAAGCTGAAAACGGGCCAACTTCTTAAGCCAGCAAAACATACTCTTTCAAAAACTTGTTCAGGGTCTGGTAATAATCGATGATCGTCTCGCTCTTGCGCCAGCCGTGGCCCTCGCCTGCGTACAGGCGGAAGACATGCGGCACTTTGTTGCGCAGCAGGGCCTCAACGATGCTCTCGGATTGGTCGGGCAGCACTACTTTATCGTCCGCACCCTGAAAAACCGCCAGCGGGTCGCGGATATGGTCCGCATGAAAGACCGCCGACCACTTTTTGAAATGTTCCGCAGCAGCCGGCAGTTCGCCAACCAGCGAAGCGTTGTAGCGCTCCTCGAACTTGTGGGTTTCGTCCTCCAGCGTGAACAGGTTCGAGACGCCGAACAAATTGACCCCGGCCCGAAAAACGCCAGGGTAATGCACCAAGCAATTCAGCACGGTAAAACCACCTGCCGAACCGCCCATGATCACCATCCGCGCCGGGTCGGCCAGGCCGAGGGCCGCCAATGCCCCTGCTGCGCCGACAGCATCCTCGGCATCCACAGGTCCCCACTTTTCGCGCAAGGCCAGCATGTAGGCGCGCCCGTATCCGGTCGAACCGCGATAGTTTACTTCGATGTAGGCAAAACCCCGGCTGGCAAAATAAACCGCGTCACTGTTGTAACTCGCCATCCGCGCCGAGGTCGGCCCGCCGTGAATGTTGACGATCGCGGGCGGCAGCCCCTCTGCCGTAAAGGCCGGGTTGCTGGGCGGATAATACAAGCCGTGCACCGGTGTGCCGTCTGGCGCGGGCCACTCAATGGCCTGTGGTTCGGGCAGGTACTCCACCGGAATGCTCTCGGTCTCGGAATATTTTTCGACGCGCAGTTGCCCATCCGCCAGCGAGACGATCCGGGTTGGGGTTTTTGGGGAGGAAGCGATGAAGGCTACCTGGCCCTGTGTGGATACCGTTACCTGTCCGAACCAGGTGTAAGGGGCTGTTTCAATCAGAGCGGACTCACCGCCAGTTGCCTCCACCGCCCAGAGCGACCGCCAACCCTTGTCGTTGCGAGCGTAGACCAGGCGTGAACCGTTCCAGCCGAAGCTGCGCATGCCTTGCACCCAGGCGGGTTCGAGCAGCGAGGCGTTTTCAGCCAGAACGCGCATCTCGCTGGTAGACAGCTCAAGGGTGCGGAGCGTGTCCCATTCGCCATCGTTGGCAATGAAGGCCAGAAAGCGGCCATCCGCCGAAAATTCGGGTTGAAAGACCGGGGTCTGGTCATCCCCATAAATTTGTTTAATATCTGTCAGTTCTGCGCCGTTTAAGCGGGCGGTCATTAAGCGGCAGCCATCCCACGGCATCTGCGGGTGATCCCACTCGACCCAGGCGATTTGTTGGCCGTCGGGGTGCCAGGCAGGTTGCATGTAAAAATCGGAACCGGTCGCCAGTTGGACAGGCCAGCGCGCGCCCTCAGCATCGACCAGCGCCAGGCAGTCGCGCCGCTCGTAGGAGTGGATGAAGAGAATTTTCGAGCCGTCCGGCGAAATCGCGGGCGAGGCTGCGTCGCCAAACTGGGTTGTGATGGTGCGGGCGCGTCCGGAATCGAGCGATTGGCGATACAAACGCCCGCCGCTGGCAAAAACAACCACGCCATTGCGGACGGTAAAATCGCCGCCGCCGTAGCCAATGCCGCCAATGACTTTGAGCGTGTCGGTCAGGTCGCGCGGCGCGTCACCTGGTTTGCGCACCACCAGCACCCGCCGCCCGGAGCGGCCTTCGATCCAGACCAGCGTCTGACCGTCGCTGTCAAACTGGACATCTTCGAGGCGCAGGCGGATCCCCAGCAGTTCGGGGGAGATGGGCGAAGGCCACAGGCCAAAAGGGGCGATTTTTTTACTCATGAGAGGTCTCCTGCGGATTTTGATAACAAGTTTGTTATGGATTATATCTGCTTTGGGCGGGCGCTTTGCCAGATGTCTGATAGTATAATCAGAAAAGAATTCCTTATGGAGGCCTTATGACTGAACGAAAAATCCGCGTGTTGGTTGCCAAGCCGGGCCTGGACGGCCATGATCGCGGCGCAAAAGTGGTTGCGCGCGCCCTGCGTGATGCGGGTATGGAAGTGATCTATACCGGCCTGCGCCAGACCCCCGAAATGATCGCTGAAGCTGCGTTACAGGAAGATGTCGACGCTGTTGGCCTGTCGATTCTTTCTGGCGCGCACATGGCGCTTGTACCGCGTGTGGTCGAATTGCTGAATGCCAATGGACAGAACAACGTCAAAATCTTTGTCGGCGGTATCATCCCCGATGAAGATGTGCCGCGCTTGAAGGAAATTGGCGTGATGGAAGTATATGGCCCCGGTTCCTCGACCGAGAAGGTCGTTACCGATATTCGTGCAGCAATTCCGACCGCCGGGTAGGCAATGAATCTCGCGCAATCTGTTTTGAACGGTGACAGGCTGGCGCTGGCACGTCTGCTCTCGCGTGTGGAAAATACCACACCTGAGGGCCTTGCCGCGTTGGACGAACTTTTCCCGCACACCGGCAAGGCTCATTTATTGGGTGTTACCGGCGCTCCGGGTACGGGAAAATCGTCGCTGGTCAATCAACTGGCGCTGCACTATCGCAAACAAGATAAAAAAGTTGCCATTGTCGCGGTAGACCCTTCCAGCCCGTTCACGGGCGGGGCAGTGTTGGGCGATCGGGTGCGGATGCGCGACCTTTCAGGCGATAAGGGCGTTTTCATCCGCTCGATGGCTTCGCGCGGCTCGCTGGGCGGGTTGGCGCAGGCCACTGCTGGCGTGGTGCAGGTTTTTGATGCCGCCGGATTCGATATCATTATCATTGAGACGGTCGGCGCCGGCCAGTCGGAAGTGGACATTGCACGCCTGGCGCACACGACCCTGGTGGTCGAGGCCCCCGGCCTGGGCGATGACATCCAGGCCATCAAGGCCGGGATCTTGGAAATTGCCGATATTCTGGTTGTCAACAAGGCCGACAATCCCGGCGTCGATTCGACCGAACGCGCCCTCAAAACCATGCTCGAATTGGCCCACCCGGTCAAACGGGTTTTTCAGCACCACGGACAGGCTTTTGAAGTTCCCGCGCAGGACACGGGACAAGAAAACGGCGACCCGCTCTGGATTCCGCTTATTCGCCGCACGGTGGCGGTTGAATCCAAGGGCCTGCCGGAATTGCTTGAAGCGATTGCGGCACACGTTGCCTATCTGCGCGAAAGCGGAGACTGGGCGCGCCGCGAGGAAGCCCGCCTGGAGGCTGAATTTGATTTGTTGCTGCGTGAAAGGCTGGTGAAACATTTTCGCCAGCAGGTTTCTGATGAAGTAGTGTCCAATTTTTTTGCCGAAACCCTGGCGCGGCGAATTGCTCCGCGCGAGGCTGTCGAGCAGTTATTGCAAAGGATGAAAGCATGATTTACGGAAAACGCATCCGTTTGCGGGCTGTTGAACGTGAAGACCTGCCCAAATTCGTTGAATGGATGAACGACCCCGAAGTGACCGCCGGTTTGCTCATGCGCCTGCCGCTCTCGATGGCCGATGAGCAGTGCTGGTTTGACGGCATGGCACAACGTCCGCCCGCCGAGCGTGTTTTAGTGATTGAAATCCGTGACGGCGATTCGTGGCAAATGATCGGCACGACCGGTTTTCACGAAATCAACACCACTGACCGCGAATCCGAATTCGGAATCTCAATTGGCGAAAAAAGCCTTTGGGACCAGGGATATGGCGCTGAAGCCACCCATCTGATGCTGCAACATGGATTCGAGACGCTTAATTTGCACCGAATTTATCTGCATGTTCATGCCGATAATCCGCGCGCCATTCGCGCTTATGAGAAGGTGGGCTATGTCCATGAGGGCTGTATGCGCGAGGCGGTTTACAAGCGTGGAAAATATATCGATGTTCATCTTATGAGCGTTTTGCGCTCAGAGTGGGATGTATTCAAGGAAAAATAAGTTATGCCTCATAATGCTCTAGATATGAAAGTGTATGGCGGCATCAAGTTATATGCCGGAACAGGTTCGCCAGAGTTGGCCCAGAAGGTGGCTGATTATCTCGGCGAACCATTGTGTGGACGCGATATTATCCAATTTCCCAACGAGAATCTGTTTGTAAAACTGCATTCCAGCGTGCGTGGTCAGGATGTGTATGTTATCCAGACCACATCCTCACCTGTGCATCGCAACCTGATGGAACTGCTGATCATGCTCCAGACCTTGAAGTTGGATTCGGCAGCCCGTATTACGGCGGTCATCCCCTATTTTGCTTACGGCCGTTCTGATAAAAAAGATCAGCCGCGCGTGCCGATCACCGCCCGATTGATTGCGGATATGATCCAGGTCGCCGGGGCCGACCGCTACATCATCATCGAACCCCATGCCGGGCAGGTGCAAGGATTTTTCTCTGTTCCGGGTGACATTCTTACCGCCTTTTATCGCATTACCGAACACCTGGTCGATTTGAAGCAGAGCATGAAAGACCCGGTCGTTGTGACCGTTGACCTGGGTTTTGCCAAAAAAGGGCGTAACCTGGCGGCCAATCTCGATGCCCCGATCGCTTTTATCGAAAAACGACGCGCCGCCAACGATGCCAAAGCCCAGGCGCTGACA
The DNA here is from genome assembly GCA_022013685.1 of Anaerolineae bacterium. Lineage (GTDB taxonomy): Bacteria > Chloroflexota > Anaerolineae > Anaerolineales > Villigracilaceae > UBA8950. The sequence continues at coordinate 83,836 of JAKLPV010000112.1, read as the reverse complement.
ATTATTGGTGATGTCCACGAACGCGATGTAATTCTTGTGGATGATGAAATCGATACCGGCGGCTCGATCGTCCAGGCCGTCAATCTGGTCAAGCAGAACGGCGCCAGGGATGTGTATGTCATCTGTGTCCACCCGATTTTTTCGTCCAGCGCCAGTGAACGCATGGCTGCTCTGCCGGTAAAGCAGTTCATCACTACTGACACTGTTCCGATCCCGCCTGAAAAGGCATCCCTGCTCGGCGACCGGCTTAAAATCATCTCTGTTGCGCCGCTGTTGGGCGAGGTCATCCTGCGGGCGCACGAAGGCCGCTCGGTAGGGGAAATGTTCAACGAGTAAGATTTCCTGATGCCCGAATTGCCTGAAGTGGAAACCATCGTATGCAACCTGCGCCCGGCCCTGGTCGGCAGGCAGGTTTTGTCGGTTGGGCTGTTCTGGGCGCGCACCCTGGCCGCGCCCGCGATGGCAGAGTTCCACCAACGCATGGTTGGCCAGCGCATTGACGAAGTTACCCGGCGGGCCAAGTACCTGCACTTTATCTTGTCAGGCGGACATTTGCTAGTTCACCTGCGTATGAGCGGGGATTTATTGCTGCGCCCCTCGCCCTGTAACCCGGAACCGCACGACCGCCTGCACCTGGCACTGGATTCGGACGAGAGCCTGGTCTTCAACGATACGCGGAAATTTGGCCGCATCTGGCTGGTGGATGACCCGCAGCAGGTGCTCGGCAACCTTGGCCCGGAGCCGTTTGCAGACGACTTCACCGCATCGATCCTGCATTATTCCTTGCAGGCCCGGAGGCGGCAGCTCAAACCGCTTCTGCTCGATCAGTCTTTCCTGGCCGGGTTGGGGAATATCTACAGTGACGAAGCATTACATTTGTCGGGTTTGCATCCATTGCGACAATCCGATACAATATCAAGTGAAGAATCATACAAACTTTTCGAAGCGATTCGCGCTGTACTGCGAACAGGCATCGAAAATAACGGAGCAAGTATCGACTGGGTCTATCGCGGCGGCAACTTCCAGAATCATTTCCATGTTTATGGACGTACCGGTGAACCTTGTTTGGTTTGCGAGACTCCCATTCAACGAATTTTAGTTGGACAGCGTAGCACTCATTTTTGCCCTCGCTGCCAGTTGTGAGAGTGACCATGCCCAATGACTCTTTGTTGAACATTATCTTCCTGTTGGTTGCCGCTGCGGTTGGCTACGCAGTTGGTTTGCTTGATCGCAGAGTAACAGCCGGTGTTAAGAAGAAAAAGCAAGAAAAAGAGGAAATCCTGGCTGATGAAAAGGCGGCTGTAAAATTGGCCGCTGAGCAGGCAAAAGCCGAGCAAGTAAAAGCCGAACAGGCCAAAGCGGAGCAGGCAAAACAAGAAAAAATACTTGAGAGCAATGAGCAGACAGCCTTGCGGGTGTTGTTTGATCCATCCATGAAATGCTTTGTGGAAGTGGATGGGCAGCGTGTGTCCTCCGATGGGCTGACGCCGGAACAACGCCAGCGGTTGGTTCAGGTCATTGTCCAAATTCGCCCGTGGATCGACGGCAAGGCTCCTGCGCCAGCCACTCCTTCGCCATCGCCGCTCCCGCAGCCCGCGCCAATAAGGACTGCTGCCCCGCAGGCCGCAGCCTCAATCTCACAGACTGCCCCGCGCATAGATCCCCTTCGCGGGTTTCGCAGCCTGCTCGAAAATGAAGTCAAGAAAAAAGAGCCGATTCACCTGATTAGCATTGTCGCCATGATAGATGAAATTTTGCAACGGAAGCTGGAAAGCTCGCCCCTGGCAAGCAAAAAAATAAAACTGGAAGAAGGCTCGATGGGCGAAGTACTGGTACATGTTGGTGCGAACCGTTACTCAGGTATCGACAGCGTACCCGACCCTGAAATCCAGGCCTTGATCAAAGATGCCATTGCTGAGTTCAATAGCGGCCGATAAAGTATGCAGAAGCATGGCCGATGTTAAAGCAAAACAGGGCAGTGTTGCCCTGTTTTGCTTTACGTTCTGAAGAATTGCGATCAATTGCGCGGGGCGCGCAGCTCGGCCAGGTGTTGTTCCAATTCTGTCCGGCGTGTATCTGCCGCAAAACGGATCTCGTCGACGAAACCCGATGCCCGCCCGCGCAGCCTGGCGCGAAGTTCCTCTCCTGATGCAGGCGCCAGTAAAATTGCAATTGTCGCGCCAAACAACCCGCCGACAAAAGTGCCAATCAAAAAGCCAAACATGCTTCTCATCGTTTTCATCTCCTTTTTTGTATGATTCCTATAAAATATTATAGGTCAAAAGCAACTCTAATGGAAGATTGTCGTATAATCTAATTACTCGCGCGTATCCTTGTGAACGCGACGAAACCTTTATTCACAAACGGCTATCCAATGCGGCTTATAAAACGGAGTCCAAAGTCTCCTGACTTTGCGCCCCCAAGAAAACCGCAAACGAGGCCCCTACCTTTACGGAGGGTACCCCAATGTCTACACCCGCAATTACTTTCAACACCAGCGCCACTGCGCGCAAAAAAATCACCACACTCACCCTGCGACAGAAAAAAGAACGCGGCGAGCCAATATCGATGCTGACCGCCTACGACTATCCATCAGCCCTGGCTGTTGACCAGGCCGGAGTGGATGTGATCCTGGTCGGCGATTCGTTGGCGATGGTTGTGCTCGGCTACGAAAACACGCTCTCAGTCACCATGGACGATATGCTCCACCACAGCCGGGCGGTGGCGCGCGGCGCGAAATACGCCCTCTTGATTGGCGATATGCCTTTCATGTCGTACCAGATCTCGGTCGAAGATGCCGTGCGCAATGCCGGGCGCTTCCTGCAACAGGGTGGCATGGACGCGATCAAACTCGAAGGCGGGGCTGAGCGCGTCCCGGCCATTCGCGCCATTATCAGCGCTGGGATGCCCGTCATGGGCCACCTCGGCCTGACGCCGCAGTCGGTCAACCAGTTGGGCGGATTCCGCCCGCAGGCCAAAAACGCTGTCGCGGCGCGTAAACTGCTCGAAGATGCCCTCGCCCTGCAAGAAGCCGGATGTTTCGCCATCGTGCTCGAATCGGTCCCGGCCCGGCTGGCCGAATACATCTCGAAACATCTCAAGGTGCCGACCATCGGTATCGGCGCGGGTGTCGGCTGCGACGGCCAGGTGCTCGTCACCCATGATATGCTCGGCCTGTTCGACCGCTTCACCCCAAAATTTGTCAAAAAATATGCCAACCTGCACACTGAAATGCAGCGCGCCATCGGCGCCTACATTGACGATGTCGAAACCCGGCGCTTTCCGGCGCTGGAGCATACCGTGAACATGCCCGATTCTGAGTGGGATGAGTTTTTGGGTGGTCTCGAATCTTGATTCGATCCTGATCTGCGGCACTGGCGCGCTGGCGACATTCTTCGCAGCGCGTCTTTCTGCCATTGGGCTGCGTGTCACCATGCTCGGCTCGTGGCCTGAGGCTATCGCCGCGCTCAACCGCGATGGGGCGCGCCTGGGCGAAACATCTTACCCGGTTCGCGCGCTGAACGATCCGCGAGAATGCCAGGGAGCGCAACTGGCGCTGGTGCTGGTTAAAGCCTGGCAGACGGAGCGAACAGCCCGTCAGCTTGCGGAATGCCTGGCGCAGGATGGAATCGCTGTCAGCCTGCAAAATGGATTGGGCAATCGCGAGACGCTCGCAGCGAGCCTGGGCCTGTCTCGCGTTAAACAGGCTGTTGTCACGCTGGGAGCGACGTTGCTTGGTCCCGGTCACGTCCGCGCAGGCGGGGAGGGGATTCTCTCGCTGGAGGCTGACCCCGCCCTGGATGTGCTGGCAGCCTATTTGACGGAATCCGGGCTGCGGGTGGAACGTTCCGACGCGGTACAAAGCCTGGTCTGGGGAAAATTGGTCGTCAACACGGCCATCAATCCGCTGACAGCACTATTCCAAATCCCCAATGGAAAACTGCTCGAAAGCCTGCCTGCACATGAGATGATGGCCGCCCTGGCCGCCGAAACAGCTGCCGTGGCCGTCATGCAGGGTATCGAACTGCCTTTCGATAACCCGCTGGCCGCTGTTGAAGAGGTGGCCCGGCGCACGGCCTCGAATCATTCTTCGATGTTTCAAGACATCCTGCGCGGTGCGCCAACTGAGATCGATGCTATCAACGGCGCTGTGGCGCGCCTGGGCGGGGAACGCGCGCAGCTCAACCGCGCTATGTGGCATTTGGTGCGGGCTTTGGGTTCGTGGTAATATCAGCCTGCCAATATCTTTCTGCGGAGGCATTTCATGCGACGAGTCACTTTATTGATGGTTTTTCTTTTGCTTCTCTCCATCCCAACCCTGGCAGGGGCGCAATCTCCTGCGCCGGTGCTGGATGAATTGATCATCCAGGTTTGGCCGGAGTATGATCAGCCTGCCGTGTTGGTTATCTATGATTTCAGGGTGGCGCAGACGGCCCTGCCGGTGACGTTGAAAATCCGCGTTCCCAAAGATGGCAATATTTTTGCTGTTGCCCAGTCAACCAGCGAGGGGTTGATGAACGTGCCTTATGAGCCGCCTGTGGGAGAAGGCGATTACGATGTCTTAACCCTGACCCTTACCGAATCGTCCATTTACCGGGTGGAGTATTACGCGCCCCTGGTTCGCAGCGGAATTAAGCGCAGTTACACGTTGGATTGGCCGGGAGATTACGCGGTAGACTATTTGCAAGTCTTTGTGCAAAAGCCAATCGGTGCGCGAAACCTGACCACACAGCCAGGGTTACCGGAATTGCCTGGCCTGGATGGTTTTGTTTATGCCCAGGGCGAGTTTAACAACCTGCCCGCCGGGCGGCCTTTTTCCATTTCCTTCGAATATGAAAAAGATGACAATACGCTCAGCATTGCCAATCAGACCGTCTCGCTGACCGGGGCTTTGGAGACCGCCCAGGGCAGTACATTTTCATTGACGAGTTCGCTGCCCTGGCTGCTGGGCGGTTTGGGCGTGGTGTTGATCGTTGGCGGAGTTTTTTGGTTCTGGAAATCGGGCCGCGCCCAAAAGGGCGGCTCGGATTCGACGCGCAGGCGTCATGCTGCCCGTTCACAAAATGATGTCAGTGAAGGGACGTATTGCTCACAGTGTGGAAAACGCGCAGAAGGCGGGGACCGCTTCTGCAGGGCCTGCGGGGCGCGTCTGCGGCGTGACTAGCACCGCTATTAAGATCGCGCTTCTTCGAGCGATTGGTAAGTTTGCAGCAGGTTGAGCAGGATCTGGTCTGTAAAGCTGTGCATTTTGCCCAGCATTTTTCCCCAGGCCAGGCCGGGCGGCACATGTGCGCCGTCGTAGGTGTTGATCAGCGCTTCCAAAAGCGCATTACGAAAGAACAGGAAAGCGCGCGTGGCATCTACGGTATTTAGCCCGTAGCGTCGCGCGCGCGATGCATATTCATAACCGAGTGCGTAAGCTTCACTGGCGGCATCTGAGCCGTCACTTGCCAGGTAGGTCATCAGCCCGCGTATCATGGTCATGCCGCTGGCACGATATTGGATGCGGGCGGGTTCATCCAGCTTTTGATACCAGGTCTCAGCCTCCAGGCGTCCATCGGCAATTTGCATCCGTACCTGCCCGACAGCGCTTTGCATGGCGCTGACGGGTTCCAACTCTGGGGTCTCGCGGGTTGTATTCTGCCACAGTTCGATTTCAGATTTGAGATAGCGGCGATGCCGGCCTGATGTGCGGTGGGTGGGTAAGACGCCCTTATCAGACCATAATCGCACGGTGGATGGATGTATGCCTAAGATTTTGGCGACATCGTTGAGCTTTAGCCAGGCATCCCGGGGTTTGTCTGCCATTTAATTTACCTTTGCCTAATCTGAAAGTGCCGCCCGTTCCACTACTGAGGGGATTTCGATTTGGTGATGGAAGGTGTTGGTGTCAATGCGGGTCAGCATAAAAGCCGCCGCGGCGAGCATCAAGGCTTCAAGGCCAAAGACGATCATATAACCCAGCAGGGCATTCTCGGTCATCAAGGTTGCCAGATCGCGGACGATGCCCGCCATCAGCGTTCCGACTAGCCGCGAAAGGGCATTTGAGACACCCCAGGCGCCGATGAACAGGCCAACGTATCCCGGCAGGGTCAGGTCGAACATCAGGGCCAGGTTGGCAACCGTGGAAAGGCCGGTGCCGATTCCGAGTAGGATGACTCCGGAATAAAAGATGGCTGTGCTGGCGACAGATCCGCCCACGATGATGAACAGGAAGCCGGCCAGCGCCCCCAGGTTTCCGGCCTGGGCGACGGTTTTGCGAGGGACTCGTTTTTCGAGCGCACCTGCTGCCAGGATGGCCAGCAGGACACTGCCCCCCCAGATGGAGGTAATACGGGTTGTTTCTTGAACTGTCATCTCGAAAGCTTCTGCGGCATACGGTTCGAGCAGGATGTCCTGGCCGAGAATGGCCGCCAAAAGCAGGAGCAGGTAAAAGAAAAAGGTGGTCGCCTGCGGGCTTTTCCGGATGATCCGCAGCATTTCGCTGAGGGTATGCGTGTCGGCGCCAGGCTGTTTGCCGGCTGAACGGCTTTCAAGGCGAATCAGCCCTAGTATTCCCAGGGATAGAGCAGCCAGGGCCACCACCAGGAAGGTTTGTTCAAGGGCTTGCGGGCTGTAGGGTTCGATCATTCGACTGATGGTGATGGCCGTGATAATAATGCTGACGATCATCATAAACCACATGATGGCAATGGTGCGTCCGCGCGCTTTTTCACCGGAGATTTCGGTGGCAAGAGATAGATATGAAACCGCCGAAAGGTTGTACCCCATACCCCAGGCCCCGAAAGCCAGGGCAGCGGCCAACATGCCCAGAATTGGCGACTCAACCATCAGGTAGGCCACTTGTGGCGAGGCAATGACGCCCACAACACACAAGATTATCCCCAGAAGGATATAAGGTGTGCGCCGAAATCCAAAAACAGGGTGACGGTCTGAATACGAGCCAATTGCCACTTGCAAGGGGGAAAAAAGATAGGGCAGGGAGGCGAGAATCGCCACCAGCGTGGCCGAAATCGCCAGTTCTTTGATCATGACCCGGTTTAGGGTCGAGTTGATGGGCACAAGCGTCATGGCGACGGCAACATGCACCAGCCCGAGTTGGATTTGTTTACGCAGCATGGTTTTCTTCCTGTCAATAAAGTGATGCCTATTTTACAGGACAAAACGCACTGCACAATGTAAGTTTTGGTAGATTTTTGGCGGAGTTTTGTTAGAATCGCCTTATAAAGTAACAGAAGCCGAATGTGAAGTCCCACCTCCACCATCGGCTTCTGCTAAATGGGTGCCCTAGGCCCATATCAGAATGGCAATCTTATAATGTAATTCTACAACCTAAGTGTAGACGAAACGCAGACAAAACTGTTAGATCTGCCAGATTTGTTCTTTTTGTTTTTCCCAGGCTTTTTTTACGGGGGCTTCGCCCATATTATCGTCAACATGTTTGATGAGATGGGTCACGCGTTCTGATTCGAGAGCAACATCTTGCCCAAGCGATTTTTTTGCGCCAAGAAGCATATGCAGGCATTCCAACTCGCGCCAGAAGATGTTCTTCTGTTGGTACCAGGGTAAAACAACTTTTGACAACTCCAGAACGGTTTCAAAATCTTTGTCTTCGAATGCCCTGACCATTTTGAGCCGTGTGGATGTATATGCGGTGATATCTTGTCCGATGTGGGTAATCGACTGTTCACGGAGCCAGCGGGTGCGTTGCTCTAGTTTTTGGTATTCCCTTTCGTTGGAGAGAATTTCAAGATCGTAAATGCTAGCCAGGAAGTGAATGCTCCACAGCCCGCTCTGTTCCGAAAGGTCGAGGGCGCGTTGCAGGTATTCCTTGCCCATGGCTGTTTGTCCTTGCCGAAACAAAAGATAGCCGTAGTGGTGCATGTTTTCGAGAGCGACGAAGTGTTCGCCCGCGGCTGTCATGCCCTGCTGGTAGGACTTAATTGCCTGCGTGTCGAGCCCCAGGCGGAAATACAGATCGCCAATGGCTTTGTGCCCAAGGCCGACCACTTCACCATGCCCCTGGCGGCGGCCAATTTCGATGGCTTTGTGGCCAAATTGCCAGGCTTCGCCCAGTAACCCCATTTCAGCGGCATTCATGGCGTAGTAAGAACTGATGTAGCCCAACATGCGCCAGGCCTGGATATGTTCAAATCCCATTCCTAGCTGGCAAGCTTTACGTCCCTCGGCGAAATCTCCCAGCAGGTAGTGAGACAAGCCCATTACCGAGTAGGCCAAAACCTGTCCGTAAGGATGATAGGCGCGGATGGCGTCTTTGTGAGTTTTGTGGGCATATTCCAACCCTTGCAACGGCCTGCCGCTCAAAGTGGCTGTGATTGCCAGTTGATAGTGGGTGCTGCATCTTTGGAAAACCATCAGCGAATCGATCGAATCGCGGCTGATTTCGAGGGATTGGTGCAAGAAGGGCTGCGAACCGGGCAATTGGTTAAGCATATAGTGATAGACACCAATCCGATCAAGGGTGCGCACCATCTCATAGTTGTTGCCGCTTTGGCGCACATATTCCAACCCGTCTTGCACGCTCTTGAGCGCGGCTTCAAAATCGTTTTCGGCCATGTAGGCATCGCTCATACCTGAAAGCGCGGTTCCGATCAATAGCGGACTCTGGCGCTCCTCGCCCAGGGCCAACAAGGCCGCATTGACGCGTTTCAATGAATACGGTTCATCGCTTTGGAATAAGGCATCATTCCAGATGGAATACAGGCTGTAAAGGTCTTGTTCTGTCAGGCCGGGGGTGCGCGCAATCAAGCGCTCGGCGCGTTCAAAAGCTCCCAGACTTTCATGGAAAGAAGCCAAGCGGTGGGCGTGTTTGCCTGCCAATACCCAAAACTGAAAAGCCTTGGTCAGGTTCCCGGCTTGCTCATAATGATAGGCCAGGTTGGCGGCTTGAGGCGCAACTTGTTCCCCCAGGGATTGTTCAAGGGCGCGGGCAATATTCTGGTGAAAAAAGCGTTTGCGCGCCGGGCTGATTCCGATCAACATACTCTCGCGGATTTTTTCGTGCGGGAACCCGTAGGTTGGCATTTCGGCGGGAATCGGCTGCAGCAAACGCGCTTTTTCGAGTTCATCAATGGCTCGCGAGACCACTTCAGGGATGAAATGGGTGGAGTTCTCGATTAACTCCAGTGTAAAGTGACTACCCAAAAGCGCGGCTGTGCTGAGCACTTCCCTGGCGTCAGGGTAGATTATTTCCAGCCTGCGCTGAATCAGTTCGTGTACCGATTGAGGCAGAGGTAGTTTTTCCACGTGCTCCAGGTCATCTGGCAGCCCGGCGTCAAGCAAGGATTGCAGGACTTCAAGCAAGAATAAGGGGTTTCCCCCGGTATCACGATCCAGCCGTTCCAGAAAAGAATCTGAGACCGAATGCCCGAGCATGTAATTGGTCATTTCGCCGATCTCTGCCAGTTCCAGGGCCGAAAGTTGAAGTTGACGAATACAGCGCGGGGAGTTTGTCACCAGCAAGGTGTCGAGAAGCGAGTTGCGCTCCTCCGAGCGTGAAGCCATGATCAACAGTCCGCGCCCGGGGCTGAAGAATTGCTGGCTGAGCAGGTGCGAGATTACAGCCAGGGAGGCTTCATCTGCCCACTGGGCATCATCGATGAAGACAAACAGCGGTCCTTCGCGCTCCAAAAGGTTGAGAACCTGGCGAATCGCTTCAATCAGGACAGGTTGCGAAATTTCCGGCTTTTCGCTCAAAGCCGGGGAAACATCCTTGCGCAGGTTAGCCAGTTCTGGCAATAGCAAAGTCAGGGATTGTGCCCAGATACTCTCCAGGTCTTGCCAGGTTTGGGGCTGGACCGAATTCCGCAGCATGGTGACCCAGGGAACAAAAGGTTGGTTTGTCTCGAGCGGTTGGCAGGTTCCCAGCAGCAGGCGAGGCGTGGGGGTCAGGCGCTGGAAAGTTTCCTGCACCAGGCGCGTTTTGCCTGCGCCAGCCTCACCCAATATCAGCACCGCGCCTCCTGAACGCCAGGCGCGCGCCAATGTTTCGAGCATCTCAGAATGACCGATAAAGGGGATTTGGGTGCTGGCTTTGATTGGCCAATGATTGCCTGGATTCGCGGGCGAATTTGAATGCGGTTTGTAAATTTGCGGCTCCAGTGCCGTCAAAGTTTCTGGTGGTTCGTCCCCTGTTTCGGACTGCCAGAATTTCTTGATACTTTCGTAGTATTGCCTGGCTTGCGATTGCATTCCTGTCTGCAAATAGGTTTCGATAATACGCGCTTGCCGTTCATCATTGTACTCATCCAACCGGGAGGCCAGGGAAAGCCAGTGAATAATATTTTCAGGGCTTCCATTGTGATATTCGTACTCTGCAAGCCGGTCGAGAATGGCCTGCATTTCGCTGGAAACCCGGCTGGAATTTTGGGTACACCAGTGTTCCAGCGTTGCATTGTTCGGCATGTTGTATCCGGCAAAAAAATCCTGCCCGGCCCATAAATTCGCCATCTGCTTCATGTTTTGATACTGGCTGGCTGTTATTCTCTCAGAGCCAGGAAGGCCCAGCCTTGGCCCGCTGATTTCGGCCAGTAAGCGATTAAATTCAAGATAGTCGACCTGCGCTTTGTGCAAATCCAGCGATACAGTTTCGTTTGTAGTTTGAATGATACCGGGGTCTGGCAGGTCTCGGCGCAGTTTTGCCAGCAAATCGCGCAAATTGGCACGGGCTTCATCTTCAGGGCAATCGGGCCAGAACAGGCAGGCAAGCGCCAGGCGCGATTCTGGTTTCCCTTGAGCCGCAAGGTAGAAAAGTAAAGTCCGCGTCAGGCGGCGTCGAATAACAACCGGCTGATCGTTTTTGAAAATTTGCGGCGTGCCGAAGAGGTAAATTTTTAGCATGATTATTCATTGTTTCACAAAAAATACCCTAAAACAAGTAAATTATGTCAGTTTTTAGGGTGCTTTATGGCATGAAAAGATATTTTTATGGAGGATTTTCATGACGTACGTTTCCATCCCCGTTATAATTCGAGCGTGCACCGCCGCCTTCTAACTCTCGCCCGCTCCAGCGGATTCATGCTGACCCTGACCATCCTGCTCGGCTGGGGCGGCGGCGTTTTGACCATCGTCCAGGCCTGGTTCCTGGCGCGGGTTGTCAATGATGTATTTCTGGGCGGCCAACTGCGCGAGGCGGTTCTGCCCCTGCTTGGCATTTTGTTGGGCGCGCTGCTGCTCAAATCAGCCTTCATTTGGGGCGCGGATGTCAGCGCCAACGCCGTCGCCCAGGCCGTCAAAGCGGATCTGCGCGCCCGCCTGTTGACCCATATCTCGGCCCTCGGCCCGGCCTACACCCAGGCTGAACGCACTGGCGAACTCTCCACCGCGGCCGTGGAAGGCATCGAACAGCTCGACGCCTACTTCAGCCAGTACCTGCCTGCCATCGTGCTGGCGGCCTCCATTCCACTCACTATCCTGCTGCTGATCTTCCCGCTCGACCCGCTGACCGGGGTTGTCTTCATCCTGACCGCGCCGCTGATCCCCTTTTTCATGATCCTGATCGGCAAGGCGGGCGAATCCCTGACCAAACGCCAGTACAACACCCTCAGCCGCCTCTCGGCCCATTTTTTCGATGTATTGCAAGGCTTGACCACCCTAAAGACTCTCGGACAGGCCAAAAGTCAGGCCCAGGTCATCGGCGAGTTCTCGGCCCGCTACCGTGATGTGACCATGCAGGTTCTGCGGGTCACCTTCCTTTCGGCGCTGGCCCTAGAACTGCTGGCGACTCTCTCAACCGCGATTGTGGCCGTCGAGATCGGATTCCGCCTGCTCTACGGCAACATGGAATTCCTGCCGGCCTTCTTCATCCTCGTCCTGGCTCCCGACTACTACCAGCCCCTGCGCAACCTCGGCCTGCGTTTCCACGCCGGGATGAGCGGAGTGACCGCTGCAACCCGCATCTATGAGATTCTAGATACACCTTTGCCGGATCGAGTGTCAGGTGTCAAGTACCAGGTGTCAGGAGAACCCCTGACCCCAGCCCACCTGACACCTGACACCCTCACGCTTGACACCGTCTCTTATACCTACCCCTCCCGCGAAACGCCAGCCCTCGACAATATTTCCTTCACCATCCCTCACGGCAAAATGACCGCCCTGGTCGGGGCCTCGGGCGCAGGCAAAAGCACCCTCGCCAGCCTGATCCTGCGCTTTATTGCGTCGCAAAGCGGGCAAATTTGGGTCGGCGAGACACCCCTCGAGCAAATTCCGCCCGAAGTCTGGCGTCAGCAGGTGGCCTGGGTGCCGCAAAACCCGTACCTGTTCCAGGACAGCCTCTCGGCTAACCTGCGCCTGGCACGCCCGGACGCCCCCGAAGCGGATCTGCTGACAGCCTGCCGCCGCGCCGGCCTGGAAGAATTCATCGCCAGCCTGCCAGACGGCCTGCAAACGCCCATCGGCGAACGCGGCGCGCGCCTCTCGGGTGGACAGGCTCAGCGCCTGGCCCTGGCCCGCGCCTTTCTGAAGGATGCGCCCCTGCTGCTGCTCGACGAACCCACTTCCAGCCTCGACCCTGGCCTCGAAGCCGGCCTCAAAGCCTCGGTGCGGGAGCTAATGCAGGGCCGCACAACCCTCGTCATCGCCCACCGCCTGTCGACCGTTTACCAGTCGGATCAGATCGTGGTGCTCGAAGCGGGCCGGGTGATGGAAACCGGCACGCACGGCCAGTTGATTGCTCGCAACACAACCTATGCCAGGCTGGTGGAAAGTGGTAAGTAGAAACCTGCTTTCCTAGTCCCTATGAAAACCTTTATTCGTCTTTTCTCCTTCATTAAACCTTTCTGGCGCGAGCTGCTGCTGGCCCTCCTGGTCGGATTCCTGACCATCGCCGCCAGCATCAGCCTGATGTCCACCTCGGCCTGGTTGATCTCGACCGCCGCCATCGCCACATCCATTGCCCAATTTGGGGTTTCGGTGGTCGGGGTGCGCTTTTTTGGCATCGCGCGCGGCGTTTTCCGCTATCTCGAACGCCTCGTCTCGCACTCGCTGACCTTCAAGCTGCTGGCCCGCCTGCGGGTCTGGTTCTACCAGTCGATCGAACCGCTCGCCCCGGCCCGCCTCGTCTCGGCCCGCAGCGGCGATCTGCTCAGTCGCGTCATCACCGACATCGAGTCGCTCGACAATCTCTACGTCCGTGTTTTGGCCCCGCCGCTGGTCGCCCTGGTTGTCATCATTGCGATGGGAATCTTCATGGGGACTTTCTCCGTCTCGTTGGGGTTGACCGTCGTCGGCTTTCTGCTGGCCCTCGGCCTGGGGCTGACCGTTCTGACCCTGATCCTGAATCGCAACCCCGGCCGGACTCTGGTCGAGGAGCGCTCCCGCTTGCGCGCCGACCTGGTCGATTCGGTGCAGGGCCTACCCGACCTGGTCGCTTTTGGGCAGGAAAAAGCCTATTTCGACAAGATCCAGTCCACGGCCAGCGCGTTCTCGCGCACCCAGGCCAGGCTGGCCCGCTTAAACGGATTCCAGTCCGGGCTGGCAAGCCTGATCACCGGTCTGGGCGTCCTGAGCATGCTCTACCTGGCGATCCCGCTCGTGACGGAGGGCAAAATCCCCGGCGTTTTCCTGGCAGTGGTTGTGCTCGGCACGATGGCCTCCTTTGAAGCCGTCCAGGGATTGCCGCAGGCCGCCCAACTGCTCGAAGCCAACCTGCAAGCCGCCCGGCGCCTGTTCGAGATCGCCGATTCAACCCCCGCCGTCAGCGACCCCGCCGAAGCCCTGCCGCGCCCCGCCTCGGCGGATTTGAGCATCAAGAACCTGTCCTTCGGCTATCTTTCGGACACGGATTCAACGGAGTTTCACGGAGAAAAGAAAAAAAACTCCGTTGAATCCGTTCACTCCGCGTCCCAAAAAGTTCTAGAAAACATCAACCTCGATCTGCCTGCCGGGCGTAAGATCGCCATCGTCGGCCCCAGCGGCGCGGGAAAATCGACCCTTGCCAACCTGCTCCTGCGCTTTTGGGACTATGCTGAGGGCGAGATCCGCCTCGACGGGCAGGATTTGCGCCGCTACACCCAGGTTGATGCCCGGCGCATGTTCAGCGTCGTCGGCCAGAATACGTATCTCTTCAACGCCAGCCTGCGCGAAAACCTGCAACTCGCCCGCCCCTGGGTGGCCCAGGCCGACCTGGAAACCGCCTGCCAGCAGGCCCAGCTGCATGATTTCATCATGAGCCTGCCGGATGGCTACGAAACCTTCGTCGGTGAACGCGGACTCAACCTGAGCGGCGGCGAACGCCAGCGCCTGGCCATTGCGCGCGCCCTGCTCAAAGATGCTCCGATCTTCCTGTTCGACGAACCGACCGCCAACCTCGACCCGGCTACCGAGCGCAAGATCATCGAAACCCTGTACCGCATCACATCCATGTCCGTTACCTTCCGTGAGTCCGTGACAGAGTCCGCTTATAAATCCGTGACAAAGTCCGCCATCTGGATCACCCACCGTTTAATCGGCCTGGAGCGCATGGATGAAATCCTCGTTCTGGATGCAGGCAAAATCGTCGAATATGGCACGCACGCCGAGCTGCTGGAGCGGGATGGGTTGTATAAAAAGATGTGGGATTTACAAAACCGTGCGCTGATCGCCTGAACATTATTTTCGACCATTTGTGCTATAATTTTTAGGTCAGTGCTTTCAGCCTGACCTTTTTCCATGCCTGTAAAACTTCCCTTCTCGAAAAAAGCGCCCTCGAAGGGCAAACCTGCCCCCAAAAACGAACATAAGGCTACTGCTAAGCCTGGCAGTGGTCGGCATGCGCCTGCTCCTAAAAGAACGCCTGCTGCTGAAAAAGCGCCCCGCGCTCGCACACCCCGAAGCGCGCCTGAACCGCCGCCGTTAATTAACCTTTCCCCGGAACGAAAATTGGATTTGCTCGGTATTGGTTTGGCCGTGGCAGGAGTTGTTATGGCCCTGCTCCTGCTGTCATCCAGCAACTCTGCGCTCTCGGGCACAGCAATTTCAGTATTTAGCTTTCTCTTTGGCTGGGGAGCATACATTCTGCCGGTTGCCCTGATTCTTTTTGGCCTGTGGTTGATCCTGCGAAAAATTGAAACCATTCCGCCTGTTTCGGTCGAGCGCATCACCGGCCTGCTCCTGCTCAGTCTTTGGCTCCTGGTTGTTTTTCAGGGGATCAGCGAAAACCCCAACCCGGGCCTTGGCATAGGCGGCGGCTGGTTCGGGAGCATTTTCTACCGCATGTTCTTCAATAACCTGGGATCAGCGGGTTTGCTGGCAATATTAATTGCCTGGTTGTTGATTGGAATTTCGCTCTCCTTTGATGTCTCTATTCCTGAAATTCTCGCCAGACTCAGCCCGATCTGGCTTGCGCTAAAAAGATTGTGGCACAAAATATTTGGTGCTTATTCCAACAAAACCAATCCATATCAACCTCAGGATACGCCTATTGCTGATGGGTTTACCCCCATTCAGGCTGCGCCAGTAAGCACACATACGCCGCCAACACCCGGTAATTTTGCGCCGGCCCCTAACGGACAGCCACATATCTGGACCCTGCCCGATGTCAAGGATATTCTTATTCCCGGTTCGGCTCCCAACCAGAATGAAGAATACGTTGAACAACGCGCGCGCCTGATTGAGGAGACCCTGGCTTCCTTTGGCGCACCGGCCCAGGTTGTTGAAATCAATCGCGGCCCGACCGTTACCCAGTTTGGCGTCGAACCGCTTTTTGTTGAATCGCGCAGCGGGAAAATGCGCGTGCGCGTCAGCAAGATCGTTTCACTTTCTGACGATTTGGCGCTGGCCCTGGCCGCGCCGCGTATCCGTATCCAGGCGCCTGTGCCGGGACATTCCTACCTCGGTATCGAGGTCCCCAACGAAGAGATGACCGTTGTTGCCCTGCGTGACCTGGTCGAAAGCGAAGCCTTCCGCCGTAGCCGCAAACCCCTATCCTTCGCCCTCGGACAGGATGTCTCTGGCCACCCCATCGGCGCAGATTTGACCGTCATGCCACATCTGCTCATTGCTGGCACAACCGGCTCTGGTAAATCGGTCTGTGTCAATTCCATTCTCTCCTGCATGCTTTTGCATAACACCCCTGATGACCTGCGCCTGGTGCTGGTTGACCCCAAACGGGTTGAGTTGACCGGTTACAACGGCGTCCCGCACCTGCTCTCTCCGGTTGTTGTCGAGATGGAAAAGGTTATCGGCGCGCTGCAATGGATGACCCGCGAGATGGACCGCCGTTACCACCAGTTTGCCCTGGTTGGCGCGCGCAACATTCAGGATTACAACGGCCGCATGAAAGCCGATGGACAAAAGCGCCTGCCTTATTTGGTGATTGTCATCGACGAACTGGCCGACCTGATGCTTCTGGCTCCCGATGAAACCGAACGCACCATCACCCGCCTGGCCCAACTGGCGCGCGCCACTGGCATTCACCTGATCCTCGCCACCCAGCGCCCCTCGGTGGATGTTGTCACCGGCCTGATCAAAGCCAACTTCCCGGCGCGCGTTGCCTTTGCGGTGGCATCCAACACCGACAGCCGCGTCATCCTCGACCAACCCGGCGCAGAGCGCCTGCTTGGTCGAGGCGACATGCTTTACCAGGCTCCCGACGCCCCGGCCCCGGTGCGTTTGCAGGGTGTCTTTGTCTCCGATATTGAAATTCATCGCATGGTCGAATTCTGGCGCGCCCAATCAGACCTGGCCCATCCGCCGGTACCTGGCGGCCCGGTGGATGCTGCCGGCAACAACTTGCCGCTCAAGCAAATCCCCATTTGGGAGGAGATGGCCTCCGAACAAGGCGACCCGCTCTACACAGAATCTGTTGATCTTGTCCGCCGTGAGGGACGCGCCTCGGTCTCGATGCTGCAACGCAAGCTGCGCATTGGCTACACCCGCGCGGCCCGCATTGTAGACAAAATGGAAGAAAAAGGCATCATCGGTTCTCCCGAAGATGCCACCGGTGTGCGCCGGGTGCTAGACTATGGCCCCGCCGCCCCGCCCAAAGGCGGCTAGTCCATCAGGTATAATCGGGGGGATGTCTACATTGAAGAATTTCCCGTTGATTTTGCTCATCCTGCTGCTGGCGGCTTGTTCCGCCACACCGGCAGCCGAGACGCCCACCAGCCCGGATTTGCCCACCGTGACCGAAACCGTTGCCCCGCCGACAGCGACCTCCGTCCCCATGGCGTTTACCGTCAATGGCGAGGGGCTGCCCCTCGACGAATTCAATGCCGAGTTGGAACGTTATCGTCAATCGCAAACCGCTCTTGGGCGGGATGTGAGCGACGACCAGTCCCGTCAAATTGTGCTCGATGATCTGGTCGCCCAGGTTTTGCTGGCCCAGGCCGCCCGCGAATCTGGATTCAGTCTCGATGAAACCGCCCTGAAGGAGAGAATCGACTCTTTAACGGATCAGCTTGGCGGTGCAGATTCGCTCTCGGCCTGGCAGCAGGCCCATGGATACGATGAAACAGGCTTCCGCTCCTCCCTGAAACGTTCCGCCGAAGCAGCCCAAATGCGCGACCAGATTCTGTCCAATGTCCCCCCTACCACAGAGCAGGTACACATCCGCCAGATTTTGACCTATAATCAAGAAGATGCTGAACGCGCCCAGTCCCGCTTGAACTCAGGTACTGATTTCGATGAACTGGCCGCACTCTATGACCCAGCCACGCGCGGTGATATTGGCTGGTTTCCACGTGGTTATTTGGATCTGACAGTGATCGAAGACGCTGCTTTTGCCCTCGAAGTGAACGCCGTCAGTGAAATCATCCAAAGCGAAATTGGTTTTCATATCATTAAGCTCATCGAGCGCGACCCGGCTCGTCCGCTGGCTTTCGATGCCCTGTTGGCATTGCAGGCCAAAGCCCTGCAAAACTGGGTTGAGACCCGTCGCGCCGAAAGTGAACTCGTCTTTCTGCTGAAGTGAAATTACAATGTTACAGGAGTGATGGATGAATGTAACTCCCTCTATAAAATCAAAACAAGTGCGCGGCAAAAAAGGCAAGTCAGACGGGATGTTCAACATCCTGACGGTTGTTTTCCTGCTGACGACTCTCTGCCTTTGTGGTCTGACCATTAGCATCTTTAACAACCCCTACACCGTCATCAACCCCTTCCCGCCCGACACCCCCATCCCGCCGACAATTACGCCGACCATCACCCCTTTGCAACCGCCTGCCACCTGGACGCTTGCCCCAACCGGTGTGCCAACCGAAACCAATACCCCTCGTCCGACATTCACCATTGAGCCGACCAACACATCTTTTGTGATGGTGACGCCCAGCACCGCTACCAATACACCCTCACCCACCCGAACTGTTCGCCCGACTGGCGTGCCTTATGGCAACACTGTCCAGTTTTTTGACAGCACCACTTTTCGCCCTGAAACATCCTGTGGTGATTTTCTGGTGGCGGGGCAAGCGCTCGACTCAAAGAATAACCCCGTTATCGGCCTGATTGCCAAGCTTGGCGGCAGCCTGCCGGGGAAATCGTTCAACCCTGCGCTGACCACCCTAACCGGTATCGTCCCGGCTTATGGTCCAAGCGGGTTTGAGTTTACCCTTGGCGTCCCGCCAATGGTCAGCACCAAAACGATCTGGGTTCAATTATTTGACCAATCTGGCGCCCCACTTTCAGAGCAGATATACCTGACAACTTCCGGCGATTGCAACAAGAACCTTATCCTTGTACGTTTCAAACAACGCTAATGCATGTAGACAAATGTTTGCCAAAATATGAGTAACCTCAATCTCAACCTGCTGTGCATGCACCGCATTAAAGGCCAGGACATGCCAGTCCTGCCTGGTTTGCTGGCGCAAAATCCGCCCAAACGCACCTCGCGCGGGCGCGAAAATGACCGCCTGCTGATTTACCTGAACCTGGCGGGCAATATTTCCTACAGCAGCGATGAATATGCCCAGATAACAGCCAAACTGGCTGAGCGGTTTTACCAGACCAGTGGTTCGCTCACCTTTGCGCTTAAAACGAGCATCGAAACCCTCAATACCGTGTTGGCTGAGCGCAACATGAAAACGACAGGTCAGGGCAAATATAGCATTGGCGTATTGGTTATGGCGGCCTTGCGCGGCGACTTGCTCTACATCGTCCAAACCGGGCCAACCCGCGTCCACTGGTTGGGAACCAATGGCGCCAGGCATTTCTACGATCCCAGCCTGGCAGGCAAAGGACTTGGCTTGAGTCAAAATACGCGTATGTATTTTGCCCAGGCCCAACTTAACCCTGGCGATTTGCTGGTGATGAGCGCAAATCAGCCCAAAGAATGGCAAGCTGCCCTTGAAGAGCCCGGCCCGGTGTCGCTCCAAACCCTGAGCCGCCGCCTGACCACCATCACCACCGACAGCCTGAATGCTGTCCTGGTCTCGGTCAGCGATGGACTGGGTGAAAT
This sequence comes from Anaerolineae bacterium, assembly GCA_022013685.1. Taxonomy (GTDB): domain Bacteria; phylum Chloroflexota; class Anaerolineae; order Anaerolineales; family Villigracilaceae; genus UBA8950. The sequence goes on along the minus strand of JAKLPV010000112.1, from coordinate 64,449 downwards.
CTCCACCTTGCGGCCGGCCCAGGTGGTTAAAAGCGAAATTCCTGTTGTCCCGCTCGTGGCAGTTCCCCCGCCACCCAAGCCTGAAACCATTCCTGAACTTTACCCCAGCCTGCCTCCCGCGGCCCAGATTCCACCACCAGAGACCGAATCCACGCCGCTGCCTGTCCCTGCGCTGCTGTCGGGTTCCGCTTCGCTGTCAGATGCTACTGGCGGGTCTGTGTCCGCCCCGATTCCTATCCCCGTTTCGCCGCCCCCGCCGCTCGAAAAAAGAAGAGCAGACCAACGCGCGCCCCGCACGGCGCAGCCTCTGTTTACCCCGGAACGCCGCACCCAAATGGTGCATGTTGGCCGCCGCTCGGCGCGCTGGATGGCGCAAGCCATCCACGCCGCGCGCGATTTTTCACGTGCCCTCACTGAACGTTTCGAGAAAATCATCCCGCGCCTGCTGCCTCAAGAAGAAGATCAGGCTGAAACGCAACTTTCCGCTACCTGGATGGTCTTTATTGCGATTGCCATTCCAATTTTGGTGGTGACCATTGCCACCACAGTATATGCAGAAATGGGCAACCCGGCGCTCTACAATATTCACTACACCCGCGCTGATGAGGCTGCCAGGCAAACCCAAAACCTGACCAACCCGGCAGAACTGCGCCAGAAATGGCAGGCTACTCTTGACCATCTCGATTTGGCCGATGAATATCGCATCACCCAGAGTTCTGAGCGTTTGCGCCAGGAGGCCCAATCGGCTTTGGATTCGCTCGACCGGGTGACAAGGGTCGCATATCGGCCAGCCTTCAACAACTCGCTGCCGTCCAATATTCACATCAGTCGTATGGCCGCCTCCGATTTTGACCTTTACCTGCTTAACAGTAACGATGGAAGTGTCTTGCGGGCGGTCTTGAGTGGCAGCAATTATAGCCTGCAGGATTTCAATTGCAAGCCGGGCACTTATGATGGCATCACCGTCGGCCCATTGATTGACATCCTCGCTCTACCGCGCACCAGTCCCGGCGGCGTGACACTGATGGGCATGGATATGTCGGGTAATTTGCTTTATTGTTCCCCTGGCCAGACTCCCACGACCGCCTTCTTGGCGATGCCCAGTGCCGACCGCAAGGGAATTGATGCTTTTACCTATGACGCCGGTATTTTATATGTGCTTGATGCCAGGGCCAACGCTGTCTGGACCTATACCGGCCAGCCTGGAAAAGAATTCTCTGACCCCTTTTTCTTTTTTGAGCAGGATGTGCCGCGCCTGACCAGCGCAATTGGCATGGCAGTCAGCGGCGATGATTTATATATCCTGCACGAGGATGGACACCTTACCACCTGTACTTACAGCCGTATCTTCACATCGCCTACCCGCTGCACCGACCCTGCTACGTTGATCGATACCCGCCCCGGCTACCAGGGTGGTGCAACCCTGACCGATGGAATCTTTCGGCAAATCTTCTTTACCCAGGCGCCCAATCCTGCTGTTAACCTGCTTGAATCCAACAATCGTTCGATCTTTCGTTTCAGTCCACGTTCGCTCGAATTGCAAAATCTAATCCGCAGCCTGCCAGGCAAGGATGATCCGCTTCCGCCGACTGCATCCATCACGGCAATGACCTATAGCCCCAATAAAATTTTATTTGTGCTGGCTGGCGGGCAGGTCTATTTTATTGCCAGCGCCCCATGAACCCTATCCAGGAGTGATCATGAGCAGCTTGATAGATTTCCTTATTTCTCTTTTTGGGGGCAAAAAAACTGTCCAGCCACAACCTGTCCGGCCTCAACCGGTTCAACCTTCCAATTTGCCTCAGCCTGCCGCGATCGTTACTCGCAAGGTGCTGATGGTGGTTTATGACCCGGTTGTTGATACTTCGAGCGGCAAAAAACTCTCGCAGGTGATGAACTGGCAGCGTGTTGACAACTTGAGCGCGGGATTTATTTCCGATATACTCGAAACCAGCGGCGGACTGGGGCGTTACCAGGTGGTTGAACGGGTTGAAGTTGATGAATTTCCACTCAAAGCCGATGGATTTCGCTATACAGCCCAGTCATACGGCCAGGTCAAAGCTGGCGCTGCCCAGCCTCATCAGCCAGACCTGTTCAATTATGACGAATTTATCCGGCGATTTAATATCCTTCAACGGGTTGCCAGCAACGAAATCGACGAAGTATGGATTTTTGCCTTCCCCCATGCCGGTTTGTACGAATCAACGATAGGCGGCCTGGGCGCATTTTGGTGCAATTCGCAGCCTTTGGCGCGCACATTCAGCTGTCCGCGCCGCTTTGTGATTATGGGATTTTCGTACGAGCGAGGAATTGGTGAAATGCTCGAAAGTTTTGGCCATCGCGCCGAATCGATCATGGAAAAAGTATATGCAGGTGAGACGCCTGAGAATAATCTCTGGCGTAAATTTATTCGTTATGACAAGAGTCACCCAGGCAAGTCTGAATGTGGCAATATTCACTTCGCCCCCAACAGCGAACGGGATTATGACTGGAACAATATGCGCCTGGTGGATAGCCGCTGCGATGACTGGTATCAGTTCCCTAACCTTAGCGGCGCGGTCAGGCAAGTCAACGCCAATGATTGGGGTAAGGGTGATATTCGCGCCCATCACAAATGGTGGTTAAAGCATTTCCCCAAAGTGGGCGGTCGCACCAATGGTATTGCCAACAATTGGTGGCAATACATTCTGGATCCCAACCGTGTTTCCTCGTAAAGAAATCAAAACGGCGAACAGGAATGCCCCTGTTCGCCGTTTTGATTTAAACAGTCAGGTGACTAATCTTCATCCTTTTTGTAGATGGGCAGGACCACCACAAATTTACTACCCTTGCCCACTGTCGACTCAAGCCAGATGCGCCCATCATGGTTTTCGACAATCGATTTGACAATCGCCAGCCCCAGCCCGGTGCCGGGTGTATTCTTGGGGGTGTTGCTGGCGCGATAAAACTTCTCGAAAATATGCGGCTGGTCGGTTGGAGGAATGCCAAGCCCGGTGTCGATTACTTCCAGAATAACCTGATCGGTATCATGGAACAAATTAACAGTCAGCGTGCCGCCGTTGGGGGTGTATTTGACGGCATTGACCAGTAGGTTGTCCACCAATTGTCGCAAGCGGATCGGGTTCCCCCGTAATGCTGGCAGCTTCTCTTCGATAGACAATTTCACCGTCTGGTTTTTCTCGATAATCTGTTGGTTCAGGTTGTCGAGCGTATAGCCGAGGATTGAATCAAAGGCTACTTCATCTTTACGGGTGTCAAACCCTGCTTCAATGCGACCCAGGTCAAGCAGGTCATTGATCAGTGTGGTGATATTTTGTGCGCTGTTTTGAACGTGACGTATAAATTGTTTTTGCTGATCATTCAAGGGGCCAACCCGATCAAGCAGTTCTACGTAGCCCATAATGGCTGTCAAAGGCGAGCGCAGGTCATGCGAAATAGTGTGGATGAAATCGCTCTTCAGGCGGTCGAGCATCTTAAGGTGGGTAATTTCTTCAAAGGTGATTACCGAACCAATTTCTGGCAGGGGAACATATTGCGTATTAAAAACACGACCATCTTCGAAAGCCATCTCGTGATGCTTAAGCGGATTTTCGCTGATGGAATTCAGTATCTCTGAAAAATCGGCATTTGTAATTGCTTTGAGTATTGTCTGGCCGGTTAGATCACTCATTCCCAGACCAAAAACTTTGCGGGCTGCCGGGTTGATCAGTAGGATGTTTTTCTCGGGGTCAAGTACGATGACTCCGTCTTGAATGTTGTTGATGGTTGCATCGAGCTTTTGTCTTTCCTGGTCGGTTGCTTGAAAAGCCTGGGCGTTTTCAATTGCGATCACGGCATAATCTGCCAGCACAGACATCAACAATTCGTGATGTTGGGTAAATGGCCGTTTATTCTGACGGTTGTCCACCCCCAGTACGCCGACGACATGATCCCCAACCCGTAAGGGGACATAAATCAGCGCATATACCAGATAGGCTGTTTTAATTTTGCTTGGAGAATCCTGGCAGAAGGAAATAGTTTGCCCGGTATGAACAACCTGCCCGGCGAGCGAATCCCTGACCGGCAGGCGGAAAGTGCGTGCAAAATTTTCTTCAAAATTGCGCCCGGCGCGCATATACAATTCGCTGGTTTCGTCGTCCAGCAACAAAAGTTGTCCTTCTTCCGCACCAGTTAATTCTACAGCGGCGGTTACAACACTGGTTAAAACGTTATCCAGATCGAGCGAACTGTTGATGGTGCGTCCCAGTTTGACCAGGGTTTCCAGTTCATCCATCCGCTTTTCGAGCGATGCTGTCGTGCGCCGCACCTCGCGTCGTACCCAATCGCCCATATGTTCAGCGCGTTTTTGATTATGTTTAATAATGTCGACAATATCATCGATACGCAAAGGCGGATGCAGGAAATCACTGATGCCTGCCCGAATGGCTTGTTTGAACAGGGCTGTATCGTCATGGTCAGCATACAGCAAAACAGGCAGGGTTGGAAAGCGTTCCAGCGCTTTCTGCGCGATCGGGATTCCATCCTGGCCTTTTAAGGTTTGGGCGATCAGCAAGATCAATGGCGTTGTTTCAAGCAAAGCCCTATCGAGTGCATCGGCATCCTGGATGTGCGCAACAACATATCCGGAAGCATGCAAAGCCCGCTCCAGCAATCCCAGAGTGGGCGATTCGTCCATTGCAAGCAAAATTAGGTCAGATTTGGGCATCCAGACAATTTTATCTTAATCTCGCGACTTTGGCTGTGTTGTCTGTTGATTCATCATGAAACTGAGACGCTTCAGCGCATTTTGGGCCGTGGCAAGGGCCTGTTTTTGCTCTTCGCTGAGCGTTCCCATTTTTTCACCAAGCACAACTTCGAGCGGATACATGGCTGATTGCAAAACAGACTGCGACTCTTGGCGCAGGTTTTGCAAAAGTTCATTTTTGCGTCGTTCCCCGGCCTGGGCTTGCTCGGCGGCATGTGCCACTGCGCGGAACAGGCGCGAATTGACCAGGGAGATCGAAGCGTAATCGGAAATGGCTTCAAGCAGGCTTTGTTCGCTCGCTCCAAAGGCGCGTTCTGCCTTGCGGACAACGATCATCAGGCCTATCACTTCCTGCTTGACCTTGATCGGAACGACCATGGTTGATTTGCCCAAAGAGGCTATCTTGAATTTGAGCAGCGCCTGGCCATGTATGCTCAGGCTTTCCGCGGACATGGCTACCAGCGCACTCACGCCGTCGTCCAGGGGCTGGTTGATGCGCTTGGCCCAGGCATCGGGCAGGTGACGGTGGGCGGCCATCAGGAAAGAGTTTGTTTTTTCATCTTTCAGGGTCAGCCAGCCCATGTCGGCTTCTGAGACGGTGGTAATCGCCTCGACAACTTTTTCAAATAAAACGCGCTGGTCTGTGACTGAAATGACCGCCCGTCCTACCGAAAAAATCGTGGTCAGTTCGCGCAGGCGACGCTGTAATTCCGCGTTGGCGGTTTTGAGCTGCTCGTCCAGCTTTTGGCGTGACCGTAATTCGCGCACTTGTTTCAAGGCGCGTTCAACCACTGAAAGCACCTCCGGTTCACGCACGGGCCGCAGGAAGTAATCCGAAGCTCCCAGGCGGAAAGCCTGGATAACTTTCGGCTCCTCGCCTTTCTCCGCCATCACAATCACCGGGGTATTGATTCCCTGTGACGAGAAAGCCACCAGCATGTCATTGCCGCTGAAGCCGGGCAGGTTCAGATCGGCAATGATCACATCAGGTTGGAATTGTAAGGCCAGGCGGATGGCTGAAGCGGCATCCTCGGCTGCCATTACCTGGTAGCCATAAGGTTGCAACGTCTGGCGTACGATCAGATCACGGCTGTGATCATCGGAATCAACAACAAGAATTTTTTCGTTTAATTGTGGACTCATAGCAATTTATGATAGCATAAATCCGTGTAGAATGAGAGGGTGTTAGAGATTTGTAAGGCATATCTACGGAGGCTGAAATGACTGACCCCTACCTGTGGTGGCGTGATGGCGTCATCTACCAAATTTATCCGCGTTCATTTGCGGACTCGAACAACGACGGCCTGGGCGACTTACCCGGCATCACCGCCCGACTCGACTATCTGGTGCACCTGGGTATTGACGCCATTTGGCTTTCGCCTTTCTACCCCAGCCCGGATGTGGATTTTGGCTACGATATCAGCGACCACTGTGACGTGGACCCGCGCTTTGGCACACTCTCAGACTTCGACGACCTCGTCCGCGAAGCGCACCGGCGAAATATCCGAGTCGTGCTTGACCTGGTGCTGAATCACACATCTGACCAGCACCCCTGGTTTGTCGAGTCCCGCTCCAGCCGCGAGAATCCCAAACGCGATTGGTATATGTGGCAGCCGCCCTCCGTTGCATCCCATTTTCTTAAGAAAGTAGGGGCAGTGAAGGGGACTCCCAATAACTGGCAGTCGATCTTCGGCGGTGGGGGCTGGGAATACGATCAAAAAACAGGCGAATACTACTTTCATATGTTTGTCAAAGAACAGCCGGATGTCAACTGGCGCAACCCGAAGCTGCGCCAGGCCCAATTGGATGTTGTCCGTTTCTGGCTTGGGCGCGGCGCCGACGGCTTTCGCCTGGATGTTTTTAATGCTTATTTCAAGGATGAGGCCTTGCGCAACAACCCGCCCAAGTTCGGCTTGCGCAGTTTCGACCGCCAAAAGCACGTTTATGATATTGACCAGCCTGAAATGATCCCTTTGCTCAACGAACTGCGTGTCCTTCTCGATGCCAGCCCTGAAAAATACGCTGTCGGCGAAACCTTCCTGGCTTCTCCAGCACGCGCCGCCAGCTACTGCGGCCCGGGCAAACTGCACGCTGCTTTCAACTTTGACTTTACCCTGCGCCCTTATAACCCGGCTGCCTTTCGCGAGGCCATCGAAAAATGGGACGGCTCTGCCGGGGAACAGGTCTGGCCCAACTACGTGCTCTCGAACCACGACCAGCCGCGCTCGGCCACGCGCTATTGCCGCGGCGAAGACGACCGCCGCGCCCGGGTCGTCATGGCGCTCCTGCTGACATTGCGTGGCACGCCATTCCTGTATTATGGCGAAGAAATCGGGATGCGCGATATTTCGCTGGCCCGTCACGAAATTCTCGACCCGCCCGGCAAATATTATTGGCCCTTCTTCAAAGGCCGCGATGGCTGCCGCTCGCCGATGCAATGGGATGCCACATCCAACGCCGGCTTCTCGGCTGCCAAACCCTGGCTTAAAGTCCACCCCAATTACCCCCAGCGCAATGCCGCGGCCCAGCAAGCCGATCCGGATTCGCTCTTCAACCTCACCCGCGCACTGATCGCCCTGCGCCGAGATCACCCGGCCCTGCGAGGCGGCAAACTGGCTTTTCTGGATGCCCCCAACGGCGTTTTAGCCTACACCCGCACCGATCAGGATGAAAAACTGACCGTCGTGCTCGATTTCGAAGGCAAAAATCCCGGTTTCAAACCCGGCGGCCAGCAGCAAATTTTCGCCAGCCAAACCGGTGAAGTGCGGATTTACGCATAGCCGATAATTGTGCTATCCTATTTTTGTGAACACACTCGACTTTTCCGCCCCCCTTAGCCGCTACCTGCCGCCTCTGCCGGGCGAGGTAACCTTGGCCTGGTCCAACCGGTTCGCTCCCCCCGCAGCCTGGCTTCTGGACCCGCTGGCTGCATCTCCGCGACTGCCTGTCCAACTTGCCCGGGCTGGGATGCGGGTGCTGGTTACGGCTGGCAACCCGATCATCCGCTTTCTGATCGATCTGGCCGCCCATCCGCCAGCTGAAGCCGACCTGCGCGCCGCGCTTTCAGACCTGGCAATCGCCCGCAAGGACGATGAGCGCCTTGAAATCCACCTGCAAGCCCTTTACCAGACCCATTGTGTGGCCTGTAACCACCAAATCCCTGCCGAGTTCTTCACCTGGGATGGCAAGAGTGGCGAACTCCTGGCAAAGACCTATACTTGCACAGCTTGCGGCGATATGGGTGAACGTCCTGCCAGCCCGGATGATATACGCCGCGCCGCCCAATGGGCTCACTCTGAAGGACTGCACCGCGCCCGCGCCCTGGAACGTATCGCCGCTCGCGACGACCCTGACAGAATCCACGCCGAGGAAGCCCTGCGTTTGTACCTGCCGCGCGCTGTCTACGCCCTGGGAACGATCATCAACCGCCTCGATGGCATCTCATCCAGCGACGAGCGCCGGCGCTGCCTGGTGGCGCTGATCTTGTTTGCGCTTGACCAGTCTAACAGCTTGTGGCCGCACGAGACGGAAAGACCGCGCCCACGCCAATTACTCCTGCCGGGAGTTTTTCGCGAACATAACGCCTGGATGGCGCTCGAAAAAGGGATCGGGTTTTGGTCCAACTTTTCGCCGGTAGGGCACGCGGGTGTGGCCCATATGCTTTGGCCTGAAGAACCCCCCGAAAGCGGCGGCCTGACTATTTACGAAGGGCCCCTGCGCGAAGCTGCCGCAGAATTGGGCGAAATTCCGTTTGTCGCGCTGGCGGGCATCATCCCGCGCCCCAACCAGGCCTTCTGGACGCTTTCAGCCCTGTGGGCGGGCTGGCTGTGGGGACGGGAGGCAGTTGCGCCCTTCAAGGCCGTCTTGCGCCGCCGCCGGTACGACTGGCAATGGCACGCTGAAGCCCTGCGCTCCCTGTTTAACAACCTGCGTCAGATTTCAGAGGAGCAGATTTCCTTCCATGCCCTGATCCCCGAGCTAGAACCGGATTTCCTGGCAGCGGTGTTATTTGCGGCAGCAGCCAGCAGTTGGCAGGTGGAGTCGTTTGAAGTAGAAAAAAATGCAGAGATGGCGGCGATTGTCTTTCAAAAAGGAAAGTCCGTCAGAACGAGAGCCGGCGCGCCAGATGTGAACTTTGTCCGCCGGGTGCTGCGTCAGGCGCTTGAGCAACGCGCTGAACCCGCTGATTACGCCAGTCTGCATGCTGCGGTTTTGCTGGCCCTGGCCGCAAAAAACAAACTCTTTTTTGACGATGACTGTGTGGGCAAGATCCGCAAACTTATCCACGCTGCGCTTGAATCGGATGAGTTTATTGACCTCGAAGGCCGCCTGCACCCTGAAACAGGCCGCTGGGCCCTGAGCAAGTGGCAGAAAATGTTTTAGAATACGACCCCATGACTTTTCTCAAATCCTTTTTTATGCGCCACCGCGGCCATGCCCTGCTTCTGACGGGTTTATTGCTCATCGCACCGGTCTTCTTTTTCCAGGCTTTCCGGTATTCCATTCCGCTGGGGTATGCCGGGATGTTCACCCAAATGGCCGAGCAGATTGCCAGTGCGAATTTTTCCCTGCCAATGGAAATTCCCCACTATGGACCGGGCGGAATACCCTTTGTCTATCCGCCGTTAGCCATGTACCTTTTTGCGATTGCCATCAAGTTGGGGCTCTCGATCTGGGCCTACTTGCGGTTGGTTCCGGCGGTTTTTAGCCTGTTGGCGTTCATCCCCTTTTATTATCTAACGCGAGAATTGACTGATTCGAAAATTGCCGCATTGACTGCCATGATTTTGGTTGCAACCGCGCCCACTGTCTATCACACGCACGTCTGGTCGGCGGGCATAGTGCGCGGATTGGCGCTGGGGCTGTGTTTTGCGGGGTTGTTGTTCTATTTGCGCGCCATCCGGCAGTTCTCACGGCGCGATATTGTGTTGTCGGGCCTCTTCCTTGGCCTGCTGCTGATGACGCATTTGCTCTATGTTGCCTTTGCCGCGCTGGTGGGGATATCTTTCCTGTTTTCGGAGTGGAAACCTCGCCGTGTGCTGACTTCCCTGGGAATTTTGCTGCTGGCCTTGCTGATCGCTTCTCCCTGGCTCGGGGTGATTGTGGCGCGCCACGGGTTGCAGAGTCTAATGGCGGCTTCCTCCTCGCATCGTAACACCGATTTTTTTGCCATGCTGTTTCAAGATGCAGGCGCTGCCCTCGGCTTCCTGGCTGATAACCTGTCACATGTTGCCGATAACTGGTTTCTGGCCGCCCTGGCGCTGCCGGGATTGATCCTGCTTCTTGCCCAGAGAAAGTTACAACTGCCGCTGGCTTTCATCCTTGCTTTGGTGATGGGGGAAGCCTCAATTTTTTTGCCCATTCTGGCCGGGATGATGGCAGGCGCCTTTAGCACAAAGATCTTTACCTGGGCCGCTGAGAGAGTCGAAAAAAAACGAACTGCCTTGGCCCGGATCACTTACGCCAGCCTGCTTACCCTTGTGATTTCTGCCAGCCTGTTTTCAGCCGCCACCGGCCTGGTGACAATTTCACGCTACGAGCCTGAAATTGATGTGTATTCCCTGAAAATGGCGAAATTTGTGCAGGAAGAAACCAGCTCCGATAAAACCTACCTGTACATAGGAAAAATCAACGAGGCCGAGTGGTTCCCCTACCTGCTTGATCGCACGCCGGTTTTTGCATTGTGGGGCAGCGAGTGGAAGGGAATATACGCTGAACAATTGCAAATCCTGGTCGATTTAAGAGACTGCCAGGCTCAAAAGGATTGGGCCTGCATGGAAAGCTTGCAGCAAACGCAGAACGTTTCTCCTGGCCTGTTGATTGGGCCAAACCAACGCTGGCTGGTGTTGCAAATCAAAGAGACCCGTCAGTGGGATGTCATCTATACCGACGAGCGCTACCTGGTTTGGGAAAGGCGAAAATAAGTTGTAGTTCTATGGGGAAAAATTACACAAATATAGCAAAACCGATGTGCCAGGTTCGCGTGATTCGAGCCTGCATTTCCCCAGTTTTTTCAGATCAATTTCTGCCATGATGGCTTCATGCTCGTTGACTCCATCTGCTTCGGCGATGTGTGAAAAAAGCAGCCAGACGCGCGGATTTCCGCGCAGGGTTTGAATATCTGCGAGCGTACTGGCCAGCGGTTGGGGTGGGTCTGCTTGGCCGCTGACGAACTGTTCGTTTTCAAAGTCGTAAAATGGAGCGTAATAGCGAAAGGCTGGTTCGGCCCACGGATAGATATAAATCAGGTCGCCGGACCGGTGTCTGGCTCGCAAAACACGGATGGCCGGGTGCATATTCTCTTGCATGCGCGGCTCACGGAAGTTTTCAAGCGCATTCGCGGCAGTGCCGGCCAACAGCGCCAGTGACAGCGCACAAACGGCCAGCCCCGCCCCCCAGCGCAGGCGTATCAGCGCCCGGTACAGCCCTTCGAAAGCCGCTCCAAGCAGCCCGATACCGATTGGCGCCGCGAAAAGCAGCATGCGCCCGCCGAGCGGATATTTCCCCAGCGCCGCGGCGCCAAAGGCAGCCAGCAAGGTCAGAGCGAAGATCATTGCCAGGGATGGACGCAGCCGCCACAGGGCAATCCAGCCGCCCAGCAACAGCAACAGCGCCAACCAGCCCGGAATGGACAGCCCAAAGTAGGTCAGAAAATGGGTCAACGTGTTCAACATCCAACCGGGATTGCTCCAGGGCGGCATGGGCATGAAGTAATCCTGCCAGTAGGCCATCAGGAAGTCATTGGCGGCCAGGGCATTCAGGCTGGCTAGGAAAACTCCGCCAAAGCTGACCAGCCAGCCGATGATGACCAGCCCAACCTGGGTGAGCTTGCGCCGATTGCGGCGATTTTGCCAGAGTAAAGTCAGACCGATTCCGGCCAGCACAAAAACGGAGGGGTGCGAGAACCAGACGGCCACCCCTCCCGCAACCAGAAGGGGAATCCAGTTACGGTTTGGTAAATCATCCTGTTCTTCGGATGGGCTGAGATAGACGAAGACCAGCAGCAGGGCCAGTAACGTAAAGGTATCGAAGATGTATTGTTTGAGTTCGGAAGTGTAGTAAATTAGTCGTTCTGAAAGCGCAAACAAGGCCAGGGCTGGCAACAAACCGGCCGGTGAGAGAAAATGCCGCAAGAGCAGGTAGAAAAAGACCAGCGCGAGGCAGCCTGCAATAACGGACGGCAGGCGTAAGGTCAGTTCGCCGTTCCCTAACAGACTGATGGTCAGCTTTTCGAGCAGCAAAAAGCCCAGGGGCGCGCCCTGGTCATAGTCCAGCGGCTTTAACAATCCCAAAAAATCACGTTCGACGATGTTCAGGGCCAGCATGGCTTCATCGAGCCACAATGAACGCCCCGAAAGGTACTGGTGCAGGCGCAAAACCAGCCCCATACCGATAAGCAGGGCGGCGGTAAGATCAGACCAATTGGGTTTTGAAAAATGGAATCGAGACATTTTGTATGCTGAGTTGGTCCGCTTGAGCGGACTTCGTATCAATAGCCAGGGGATTAATTCCCCGGCGGGCGTAGGTGCAGGATCAAATAATTATAGCCGCACAACTACGCCCCAAGAACGTGACTTTCAGCAGTTTGCAAGCCCGGCCAGGTGTGGTTAAATGGAGGCAGGAGCGTCCGCCATGCAAAATCGATATGCAGATTTTCTCGCCAAATACCCTACTTACCCCGATACCAGCGCGCTGGACGACTTGCGCGCCAGCGATTACAGCCGCCTCGACAGCAGCGGTCAGGTTTACCTTGATTACACCGGCGGCGGCCTGTATGCCGATTCGCAAGTCCGCAAGCATCAGGACATTTTACTGCGCGGTGTATTCGGTAACCCGCACTCGTCCAACCCGACTTCGATGGCCGCCACCCGACTGGTTGAGGGCGCGCGAAAGTACGTTTTGGATTTTTTTAATGCCGACCCTGCCGAATATGACCTGGTTTTTACCGCCAATGCCAGCGGCGCACTCAAACTGGTCGGTGAGTCGTACCCGTTTGCTCCCGGTGGTCACTATTTGCTGACCTTCGACAACCATAATTCGGTCAACGGGATTCGGGAATTTGCACACGCCAAAGGTGCCGATGTGACCTATGTTCCGCTCTGCCTGCCCGATTTGCGTGTGGACGAAGACCAATTGACCCGCAGCCTGACGCTTGCCAAAGTGGGGGCAGACAACCTGTTTGCCTTTCCGGCCCAATCGAATTTTTCCTCGGTCAAACATCCGCTGGACTGGATTGAAAAAGCCCATGCTGCCGGTTGGGATGTGCTGATGGATGCTGCCGCTTTCGCTCCGAACAACCGCCTCGATCTTTCACACTACAAGCCGGATTTTGTGCCGCTCTCGTTTTATAAGATTTTCGGTTATCCGACCGGTCTGGGTGCGCTCCTGGCTCGCAAAGATAAATTGCACAAGCTGCATCGCCCCTGGTTTGCTGGCGGCACCATCACCGTCGCCTCGGTACAGGGTGACAAGTACTATCTGGCCGAGGGCCACGCCGCTTTCGAAGACGGCACGGTGGACTATTTGAACATTCCGGCGATCGAGATTGGGCTGCGGCATATCGAGTCGATCGGCATTGACCAGATCAATGAGCGTGTGCGCTGTCTTACCGGTTGGCTGCTGGACAATATCATCGAAATGCGCCATTCAACAGGAGTCCCCCTTGTCCGTGTTTACGGGCCGACAGATACGGAAGCGCGCGGCGGGGCGGTGACGGTCAACTTCTTTAATGCCAGAGGTCAGGCAGTGGATCATCGCTCTATCGAAGAAGCGGCCAACCGCGAGAACATCTCACTGCGCACCGGCTGTTTCTGCAACCCTGGCGCGGGCGAGGTCGCCCTGGGCATCTCACGTGTCGAGCTGGATGTCTGCTTCAATGGCCCTGGTCACGAAAACCGCCTGACGATTGATGATTTCCGCCTGTGCATCGACGGCAAATCGAGCGGCGCGGTGCGCATTTCTGTGGGTATGGTCAGTAATTTCGCCGATATTGAGCGCTTGCTGTCTTTTGTGCGCGCTTTACTGGATTAAGGAGAACAACATGCAAAACGGTAAAAATACGATCGTGATTGTTGGTCTGGTGGTGAGTGTTCTGGTTATCGTCGTTGGCATTTTGCTGGGTGTTTTGGTTTTTAACTCTCCAACCGAGTGCGGCACGGGCGATTCGAACTATATGGATTTGCTGCGCGCGCGTAATTTTGCACCTGGTGTCTTTGAAGCCAGCCAATGGAAAAACTCTTATGAAGTGCTTCCCTACCGGGTCAATGTATTTTGGGATGCCCCTGAATTATCTGCGTTCGCTTCTTTTGAATACCTGATTTTTAATTGCGGCTACACTGATGCCGACCTGGATGACTATTTCAGCGATGTAAATTTCTATGAAATCATTTTTGTAGATTATCAAAATTTGCAAAAAATGGACACCTGCAATGCTGATGATTTGCGCCTGTATGAATTTCGCGCCCAATTCAACAACACGGATTACCTGCTGGCGCAATGGGTCAAGCCGGATGGCGATAAGCGCGTAATTAGCTATATTATGGTTTTTCCCGTTGAAAGCGTAAATATGATGCGCTCTTACGCTGAGAAAATTTTCCCTGAATTACCCGCCTGCCGCTAAAAAGCAATGCCAAACAAAAACAGGCTCCTGTTTAGGGGCCTGTTTTATATTTCGTAATGAACGTTACTCGCTCGCGGCGGGTTTGCTCTCCGTTGTCGCCGTACTGGTTTCCTTTGACTCGCTTTTAGATTCGCTTTTTGGCGCACCGTTGCGCGTCCCGGATGGCGATTTATGATCGGTTGCATACCAACCTGAACCTTTGAACACAATTCCAACCGGGGCAATCACTTTGCGCAGGCTTTTCTTGTTGCATTCCGGGCAGGTAGTCAGGGGTTGGTCATTAAAGCTTTGGTGGCGGTCAAACTGCACACCGCAAGTCTCACACCGATACGTATAAATGGGCATACAAAATCTCCTTTAGAACGAACAATTAGGATTATACCCCCATTGAGGATCAAGACAAGAGTCAAGGCCTGTCTCTCTTACAAAAATCATATGTTTTTTCGTTACGAATTTGCAAGAATTCATCCTTGAAAAAACGCTCAAAGTCTGTATAATAGAATATATGTTCTAATATGGACATAAAAGGTAATATGCCAACTCTTGAAGAATTTACCCTAGCATTACGCGCCTATCAGCAGGTGCAGGCTGAAATAGGTATTTCGCCGCCTGCTGGTGGTCAAATTTTGCCCAATGCGATGAATATCCTGGAGCGCTCTGGCCCCCTGCCTGCTCATTCTGTGGTCTTTGGGATTGCTGGCGATGGACTACCCCTGCTCTTGCGGCTGGATCGTCCCGCCACCGGCCCAATTCTCGTCGTTGCGGACAAAGGAAGCGGAAAAACGGCTTTTTTGCAGACGCTGGCGCAGTCGGCCCGTCACCTGAATCCGGTTGAAGAGACTGCGATCCTGGCACTGACCGATTTCCCCGACGAATGGCGGTTGGACAATATGCCCGCGCGCGCGCTCAGGGTTTATCCTGCCTACGAAGATGCGGCCACTGATCTGTTGCTGCGCCTGACCGACTGGGTAACCACAAATCAACGCCAGCGTTCCATCCTCCTCTTATTCGATGGTCTGGACAGCATCTTGCACCTTGGCGACCCCGCCCAAGAGGCTTTTGCCTTCCTGCTACAGCACGGCCCGGCCTCGCGCTTGTGGCCGGTGGTCAGCGTCAATGCCGCCCGCGCCTTGAAACTGCCTGACTGGTTGGCTTTTTTTCAGACCCGCATCTATGGCAGGATTGCCAACCCCCAGACCAGCGATGACCTGACCCATCTGTCTGGCGCACCGCTCGACTCTCTCTTCCCCGGCGCGGAATTTTGTATACGCCACCAGTCGCGCTGGATGCGCTTCTGGTTACCCAGTTTCTGATTTATTTTTGGAGGAACAATGAACACCGGCATGTTATGGTTCGATAACGACCCCAAAACGGCGCTTGACCAAAAAGTTAAGCAGGCGGCCGATTATTTTCGCAAAAAATATGGCCAATTGCCTGATTTGTGCCTGGTACACCCCTCGATGCTTCTTGAAAGCCAGCATCAAGCCGGGTCTGTGACCGTGCGTCCGTGGCGGACGGTCACCCCTGGCCACCTGTGGATTGGCGTCGATGAAAAACTACCCATCGGGGCAGATTAGCAAAAGAAAAGCCGACGCGTAACCGGCGGAAAGAAGCCGCGGGTCCCGCCATAGCGGAGATGGGCCTCTTTTAGCCCGGTCATACTGGCAAACTTGCGCCGGGACGCGTTTACAACGGCAGTATGCGAGCGGGGGAGTGGGCATACGCCTGCGGCAATATACAAACATGGGCAGGATAAAATCCTGCCCATGTGCCTTCCTACTGTTCGCTGTAACCAATTGCGATTGCTGTTGCGTGGCTCTGGCTGTGGCTGAGACTGATGCTCCAGCGGGTTAGGCCCTGTTCACGGGCTTTTTGAGCCGCCACTCCGTATAACTCCAGCCCTGGTGCGCCGTTTTTAGCGCGAGTGACTTCAATATCCAGAAAACCAAATCCGTCCAGACCGCTGCCGAGGGCCTTGGCGACCGCCTCCTTGGCGGCGAAGCGGGCGGCCAGCGATTCAACTTTTCCTGCGCAGGATAGGCGTTCATCGGGAGTAAAGATACGCGCCAGGAATCGCTCTCCGTGCCGGGCAATGCTGGTTTCGATACGCTCGATTTCAATCAGGTCGATTCCGGTGCAAATTTTCATTTTAGGGCCGGGGGTTTCTTATCCGCCAAAGGCATCATTGAGCCAATCAAAGAACCCTTTTTGTCTGGGCTGGGGGGTTGTGCCCAGAGTATCAGCCAACTTTACAAATAGCTCGCGTTGTTCATCCGTCAGACGGGTGGGAATGTCGACATTGACCATTACTTTCTGGTCGCCGCGTCCGCTCTGGCGGATTTTGGGTACGCCCTTGCCGCGCAAGTGGAAGACTTTGCCGGGTTGTGTTCCCGATGGAATGGACAGCTTTTCCATGCCATCTACTGTTGGAACTTCGATTTCCGCACCCAGCACGGCCTGGGCAATATTAATATCCAGATCGAGTAAGATGTCCTCGCCGCGCCGCTTGAAATATTCGTGCGGGGTAACATCCACAACCAGGAACAGGTTGCCGTTGGGGCCGCTATTCGACCCGGGCTGACCCTCACCGGGCAGGCGGATCTGCATCCCATTATCGACCCCGGCCGGGACGGAAACCTTTTTCTTAATTCGTTTACGCTCTTGCCCGCGCCCATTGCAGGAGTGGCATAATTTCTCTATTGTCTGTCCGCGCCCGCCGCATTTGGGGCAGGCTACGGTCTCGACCATCTGGACGATAAAAGTCTGGCGCACCTGACGCACCTCGCCACGGCCACCGCACTGTTGGCAGGTACTGACGCTTGTGCCAGGTTCTGCGCCATTGCCATGACAGGTTGAACAGGTTTCATCACGCTCAAACTCAACTTCCTTCTCTGTGCCGAAAATTGCTTCATCAAAGGTAAGTGAGACGGCCATTTGCAGGTCGCGTCCACGCCGGGGCTGGTTGCGCCGCGAAGACGATCCCATCCCGCCAAAACCAAACATTTGCTCGAAAATATCACCGATATCCACCGTGAAATCAGGATACCCGCCCATATCTCCCAATCCAGAATGACCGTAGCGGTCGTAGCGGGCTCGTTTTTCAGAGTCAGAAAGTACCCCGTAGGCCTCGTTGATTTCCTTAAAGCGGTCTTCGGCGTCAGGTTCCTTGCTTACATCCGGGTGATACTGGCGCGCCAATTTTCGAAACGCGCTTTTCAATTCTTCGGGTGATGCCTGGCGCGAAACCCCTAAAACTTCATAATAATCACGATTGCTTGCCATAATTAATCCAGAATTTTGGTTTGGGGATAGTCAAAACCGCGAGGCGGTTTTGACGTGGGAGGCGTATCTGCACTTGCGGCTGTTACCACTAAACGAAGCGCTTCGACCCGCTTCAGTATCTCAGCCGGATCATTCGCGTCGAGCGCCTGTGTAAGCGTTTCGACTGCTTTTTCCACATCCAGGCGTTGTGCGGCAGGGAGGGCGTCATTCGGCAGTTGCAGGATTTCCCTGGCGTTATAAAGCGCCGCATCGGCCTGGTTGCGCGCCTCTATTAGTTCACGTTGTTTGCGATCTTCTCCCGCGTGCGATTCGGCTTCCTGGCGCATTTTGTCCACTTCAGCGGCGCTTAAACCCGAAGAAGCTGTCAGCGTAATGTGCTGGGTGCGCCCTGTGGTCTTGTCGCGGGCTGTAACCTTTAAGATGCCATTGGCGTCAATGTCAAACGTTACCTCGACTTGTGGAATGCCGCGCGGCGCGGGTGCAATACCATCCAGTATGAATCGCCCCAGGCTTTTGTTGTCTGCCGCCAGCGGGCGCTCCCCCTGGACGATGTGGACCTCAACCTGTGGCTGGTTGTCAGTGGCGGTCGAGAAAACATCCACCTTGCGAGTCGGGATGGTGGTATTGCGTTCGATCAAAGTGGTTGCAACGCCGCCCATTGTTTCGATGGACAGAGTCAACGGGGTGACATCCAGCAGCAACACATCGGCCACATCGCCGGCCAGTACGCCGGCTTGCACTGCTGCGCCAATTGCCACAACTTCATCGGGATTGACGCCTTTATGCGGTTCCTTACCAAAGAAACGGCGCACCATCTCTTGAATGGCTGGCATGCGCGTCATGCCGCCCACCAGAACGATCTCGTCGATCTGTGCCGACGTTAGGGATGCGTCAGATAAGGCCTGCCGGATCGGGGCCAGGGTGCGTTCCACTAAATCAGCGGTCAACTGGTCGAGCCGGGCGCGGGTTAGCGAAACGGATAAATGTTTCGGGCCGGAGGCATCCGCTGCGATGTAAGGCAGGTGAAGATCGGCATTCAGGGTCGAACTCAGTTCGATTTTGGCCTTTTCAGCCGTTTCTTTCAGGCGCTGCAAGGCCTGCGGGTCCTTGCGCAAGTCAAACTGATTCTCGCGTTCAAATTCCCGGGCCAGGTATTGTATGATGCGCTCGTCGAAATCATCGCCGCCCAGGAAGGTGTCGCCGCTGGTTGATTTGACCTCGAAAACGCCATCGCCGACTTCGAGAATGGAAACATCAAATGTGCCGCCGCCCAGGTCGTAAACCAGGATGGTTTCGTTGGTTTTCTTGTCGAGGCCATAAGCCAGTGATGAGGCTGTCGGCTCGTTGATGATGCGCAGCACCTCCAGCCCGGCTATTTTGCCAGCGTCTTTGGTGGCATTGCGTTGGGCATCGTTGAAATAAGCCGGGGTGGTGATGACAGCCTGGGTGACGGGCTCTCCGAGATAGGCTTCGGCATCGCGTTTGAGTTTTGCCAGGATCATGGCCGAAATTTCAGGCGCAGCGTATTCTTTTGCGCCCATCCAGATGCGCACATCGCCGTTTTCAGCGGATGTAACACGGTAGGGTACACGTTGGATAGTGCGTTGCACCAATTCATCACTGAATTGGCTGCCCATAAAGCGCTTCACTGAGAATATAGTGTTTTCGGCATTGATGATGGCCTGATTGCGGGCGACACGGCCGACCAGGCGTTCATCGTTTTTGTTAACGGCAACTACAGATGGGATAAGCCGTTCGCCCTCGGTGGACGGAATCACAATAGGCTCGTTGCCGACCATAACTGCAACGACGCTGTTGGTTGTTCCGAGGTCTATCCCGATGATCTTGCCCATTTAGGCTGCCACTTTGACCATTGCCGGGCGCAAGACCTGTTCACGATACATATATCCTTGTTGTAAAACGGCTATCACTGTGCCAGATTCGTATTCGGATGATTCTTCTTGCATGATGGCTTCGTGCATGTTGGGGTCAAAGGGCTGGCCTTCGGCTTCAATGCGGGTGATTCCTTCTTTTTCCAGCATGGATTGGAATTTGCGGTAAATCATTTCAACGCCATCAGCCCAACTGTTTCCGGCGGGGCGGTTGGCAGTAGCGCGTTCCAGGTCATCTAGAACGGGCAAAAGTTTCTTGATTGTATCGCTGCTGGCCTGGGCCCACATTTGCGATTTCTCGGCTTCGATGCGGCGGCGGAAATTTGTGAAATCGGCGCGCTCACGCAACAGGGCATCGAGATATTCCTGTGTTTTTGCCTGAGCCTCGGTCAGTTGGGATTTTAGGATATCCAACTCTTCGGCAACTGATTCGGGTGTTGTTTCTTTGCTTGTTTTTTTTGGCATGGTTCTTCTACCCTTAATTTTTCTAAAAAACTTTTGCCCCGGGAGATAAATTCCCGGAATTTTGGGCTGATTTTATTCAACAGTTTCGTCAACAAATGCGTCGGTGACGAGTTCACTCAATACATCGGCCACATAACGTACAGCCGGGATGGTGCGAGCGTAGGACATACGCATTGGGCCGAGCACACCCAGGGTGCCGGTAACCGCTCCGGGGGCACCATAGCGCGCCAGGACCACCGAGCACTGGCGTAGTTCCTCCCAGGCGCCTTCGCCGCCAATCAAAACCTGGATTCCGCCTGCACCGTGGTGCAAAATCGTGCGGGCCAGCAAGTCGTGAAGCAGGGAGCGCTCTTCGAGCAGGCGCAGGGCGCGACGGGCATCATCTGAAGCGTTGAATTCGGGTTCGGCCAGCACATTGGTCAGGCCGTCAAGGTAGAGTTGACCGGTGATCCGTTCGTTGATGCGGCGCATATCATGGATGACTAGCAGCGAGATATCGACTTCAAGGGCATCCGAGCGAGCGGCCTGGCTGATGATTTCATCGAGGTTGCGCCCACCATATACCTGATTCAAGCGTGCCGCGGCGCCTGATAGCTTTTCCTGTGAAACTGGTTCTGACAGGCTGAGAATTTGCTGGCTGACCTCGCCGCCCATTGTAACCATGACCATTAAGACCTGACGTCCCTGGGTTGAAATGAGTTCAACATGCTTGAAGCGCGCCTTATCAGCGTGCGGGGCTGTAACCAGCGAAATGGCCTGCGATTGTTGTGAAAGCACCGATGCCGCCAGGGTCATCCATTGTTCGATCTCAGGGCGTGCCTGGTAAAACTGATGGCTGATGGTGTGCTGGGTTGCTTCGGGGAGTTCCACCTGATGCATCAGTTGGGTGACAAAATGGCGGTAACCGTCTTCGCTGGGCACGCGTCCGGCGGAGGTGTGTGGTTGGCGTAAAAAGCCCATTTCGGTCAGGGCGGCCATTTCATTGCGGATGGTAGCCGAACTCATCTCGAGGTTGTATTGTTCCACCAAACGCTGTGAACCAACCGGTTGAGCGGTATCAATATAATCACGCACAATCAGGAGAAGTAATTTTTTTTGGCGGTCGGTCAGCTCTTGCATTTTAAAATGGTGGCAACCCGGTGGCATTTTTTAGCACTCGCGATAGCCGAGTGCTAAAAAACAAAATTAATCATAACATGCAGGGATGTGAGCGTCAATAAGAGGAACGTTAGACCTTTTTCGGAATCATTAAGGCTGCCAATCGGGGTCAAAATCATCTTTGGGATCGTTTGTTAATATCTGGGTCTGGTTGTTTATGATATCGAACAGATAGATGTCGATATTCTTGCCGTCGGTCCCTTCGCTGATCAGCCATTGGCCATCGGGAGATAGGCTGGCGTCGCGCAGGGAAATGAACACGGGCAGGCGTGCGGCCGATTCTTCTCCCAACTGATATTGCATCAGCCGGGCCGGGTCATTTGGCCCTGTGCCGCTCTGGGTAAGGTAGATGGACATACCATCGCGGGCCCAGGCTGGTTGTGTATCGTTGTTGCCTCCCCCGCTGCGCAGGATTTGGGTGGGGTTTTCACCATCAACAGACATGCTCCATAGTTGCCACACTGAACGGCGATTGAGGGAGTAGAGAATGCTGCTGCCATCGGGCGACCATGCCGGTTGGCGGGCTGGCTGGGTAGCATCGGTTATGGTCAGGCGGGTAACTTTAAGTTCATCCAGTTCGATCTTGAAAATTTGCGAGTAGGGGTTTACCGGCATACCGGTGCGCCGGGAGGTAAAAACAATATATTTTCCATCGGGTGACCAGGATGGGTCGAAGTCGCCGCCGGGCTCAGATGGCAGGCTCTCGATTTCGCCAGTTTTCAGGTTATATATCAGGATACTGGTATTGGAATATTCCAACTGACGACCCAGGCAGGGTGAGATGTAGGCCAGTTTTGTGCCATCAGGTGACCACCTGGGCTGGCAGGCGCCGGCAGATGCCAGGAACATGCGCTCCTGCTGTGTGCCATCGGGGTTCATGGTGTAGATTTGGGGCGACCCTTCGCGCATGGTGACAAAGGCGATTTTCCCTGTACTGCCGCCTCCGAGAGGAGTGGGCAGGGGGATACTGGTGTTCGTGGGGGCGGGTGTTGCTGTTGGCGTGCGGGTGGCTACGGATGTGGCAGCAGGCGAGGCGCTGGCTGTCACTGTCAGGGTGGCGCTGGCCTCTGAAACGGCGGCAGGTAAAGGTGGTTTTGTAACGGTAACGGTAGCGGCTGGGGATGGTATTTCAGCGGCTTGAAATGGAAAAATTCCCGGCATTGTATAGAATAATCCGACAAGGGTGAGAATGACGATGATGCTCAGGAAAAGAAGCGGGCGGGCGCGAAAGGTACGAGCCGGTTTTTTGGGCGGGTTGCCAATGGGCGGAGTGGCATTTTGCGCTGGCTGCGAGCCTGTGGCGAGGGGTTGTGAAGGGTTGTCTGTTCCCATCAACGCTTGTTTGAAGTCGCGTGCGCTTTGGAAGCGATTCGCGGCCGAGGTTTCCATCGCTTTTTCGATCACAGCGGCAACGCGCTCTGATATTTTCGGGTTGCGCTTGCGGATCGGGGTGAGTTCAAGCCCTTCCAGGGCGCGCGCCAAGCTGTCTTCAGGGATGAATCCGGTCAATGCGGCGTAGAGTGTTGCGCCGAGAGAGTAAACATCAGAGCGGGCATCGGTGCGTGATGAGCCGTATTGTTCAGGCGGGGAGTAGCCAGGGGTCATGGCGCGTGCACCGGTCATGGTCGGCTGGTCGCCTTCAATGATTTTTGCCAGCCCAAAATCGACCAGGCAGATGTGCCCATCGGGGACGAGCTTTATGTTGCCGAGCTTGATATCGCGATGTAAGACAGCGGGATTGCGGGTATGAAGGAAGGTGAGTGCGTCACAAATGGCTGCGCCGATGCGAATGCCCTCTTCTTCGCTGATCGGGCCGTTCTTTTCGAGAATCTGGCGCAGGTCGGGGCCTTCAATATAATCCATGACCAGGTACTGTCCCTGGTCAGGCATAACGAAGTGATCAGATACGCGCGGCAGATTGACGTGGCGCAGGCTGGCCAGAATGGTGGCTTCGAGTCGGAATTGGCGGGCATAGTCTTCGGTGGTGAAGAGGTTTTCCTTGACGGCAACATCTACATCGAGACTTTCGTCATGGGCACGATAAACCGAGCCCATGCCGCCATGGCCGAGGACTTCTATGATGCGATAACGACTGTTTAGTAAATCGCCCTGCGCAAGCGGCATAAGGTATCCTTGAGAGAGATTGGGTAAAAAATAAGAACGGTATGATTATACCCGTCCCGGTCACAATGCGCAGCACGGTGTTGCGTTTTTTTTTTTATAGGAGCGGGAATGCGCAATATCATGACCACGGGCATTATATATCAAACTTTACCCCAAAACTACTCCGCCATAGCCTGGTAGGTGGATTTTGACTTTGCCAGCCACACTTTCAACGCGGCAGTCGAGGCCGGTGGCAAAGTGGTTGTTTGATTCGGGAATGGAAATTGTCAGGGTGGCAGGGTTGGCAGAAACGTTCAACACTGTCACCAGGCTATCCGCGCCATCAGCGCGGCGGTAAGCCAGGACAGCTTCATCGGCGTGAATGGTTTGACGCGTTCCACGCCGCAGGGCGAGGTGGTTGTGGCGCAACCGGGCCAGGCCGCGATAATAGTCATACAGTTCGCCATCCTGCCTGGAGGCGTCCCAGGGCATGGGCAGGCGGCCTTCTTCGTGGATGGCGCGTCCGTTTTGGATCATATCGCGTTCCTGCGAAACGCCGACTTCGGTGCCATAGTAAATAATAGGCGCGCCTGCCAGGGTGTACTGACAGAGGGCTGCCAGGCGCAGTTTGCGCTTGTCATTTTCAGCCACCCACAGGAAGCGGTTCATATCGTGGTTGTCGAGGAAGGAGGGGCGGCTGAAGGTTTCAGGGAAGAAGGCTTCGTGGCGGTCGAGAAAATCGGCAAAACGGCGCGCGTCCCAGCGGCCAAAGGCAAAGGTCTGGCGCATGGCTTCGAGCAGCATGAAGTCGAGGGCGCCGTCCATGCCGCCTTCGAAGGTGATCTGCGAATCGGGCGGATCGACCGCCTCGCCAAACGTCCACGATGCGGGGTTGGTGGTGCGGGTCACGCGCCGGAATTCGGCGTAAAAATCGGGGCTGGGGCCGATGCAATAGTCGACTCGGAAACCGTCCACGCCGAAATCGAGCCAGTATTTTGCCGCGCCCAAAACATGTTCACGGGCTTCGGGTTTGCGCAGGTTGATTTGTGGCAGGGTTTTGACCCCGAAGAAGGTTTTGTAATCGTGCGGCCAGGTTTTCCAGGTGTACCATTCGAAATGGGGGCTTTTCTTGTTCTTTTGGGATTCGACGAAGGTCGGGTGCTGGTTCGACCAATGATTGGGGACAAAATCCATCAGCAGTTTCATGCCGCGTTTGTGAACTTCGTCGAGCAGTTGGCGAAAATCTTCCTTCGTTCCGAGGCGCGGGTTGACCTCGTAGAAACTGGTCGCGTCGTAGCCGTGGTAGCTGGGGCTGGGGAAGATGGGCGTCAGCCACAGACAGTTGACTCCCAACCCGGCGATGTAATCCAGTTTGGCGGTGATACCGCGTAGAGTCCCATTGCACTTCAGGCTGGGTTTTGGCTCTGTGAAGGGGAATTCAGGCGACGGGTCGAAGAAGCGATCGGCAAAAATCTGGTAGAGAACGGCATCGCGCGTCCAGTCTGGCGGCGGGTCGTTGTCCACGTAGTAGGCGTAAAAAGTGCCTTCATCGGCGTAGACTTCCCCGCCGGGGCCGCCCGCCGCGATGCGATAGCGGACAACCGTTTCAGGTTCCTGGCCGGGGATTTGGCCGCGGAATCGGCGCACATAACCCCAGACGAGGGTATCCCATTCGGCATCGATCGGGATGAGCGGGGTTGCGTAGCCGTTTTGGGCCTGTCCATTTTGGCCGACGGGGTCGCTGCCGTCGTTCGTCCAGTAGGCCCAGGCCTGCTGCTGGGGATGTTTGGGGCCGATGGTCAATTCGAGGCTGACGAGTTGGCCGGGGAGCGGATCGCGCGGCGCGCGGCGCTGGGCATGGGTGATGCCTTCGCGAAGGGAGCGGATATGGCGCAGGCGCAGTTCTTCGGTGGCGAGGGTGCCAAAAATAAAATCGTCCATGTGAGAGTCCTTTGATATTCAAGTCCTGAGCGGAGCCGCGCGCTCCTGAGTGAAATCGAAGGATTGCGCGGCGTAGTCGAAGGGCGGGTTATTGTGGTTACACTTTATCGGTAACAGGCCATTTTTTTTATGGACACGGATTACGCAGAGAGCGCGGAGTTTTTTTGTGGAATTGTCATTTCGAAGGAGCCGCATAGCGGCGAATGAGAAATCTTCTGCATGGGTTAAGATTTCTCGCTGTGCTCGAAATGACAATTGCTATCGAAATGACAATTGCTGTCACTCGACACGCCCTTCGACTGCGCTCCTCGTTGCCACTCGTCACTCCGCTCAGGGCTTGATGAATTTACGGCCAGGTAAAGTGCAGGATGGTGGCCGAGTGCGGGGGGAGTTCGGCGAAGGGGTGATAATCTTCAAATCCGCCGTTCGCGTTCAGCGTGGGCATGGATGCGCCTTCGAGGCCGATGACGGTTTCAACGGTCATACCCTCGCGCAGCGGGCTGGATTCGAGACTCAGCCCGTACAAATCTGTGTTTTGATGATTGGGGTGACTGTTGATGAGAACGAGGAAGGCTTCGTTCTCATCATAGCGCAGGATGGAATACAAACGCTGGGAGCCGGGAGCAATGATGAGCGTTTCGCCGGTGCGCAGGGCGGCGTGATTGTTGCGCAGTTGAATGAGAGTGCGATACAGACTGAGCAGCGAATCCGGGTCAACGTTCTGGCTAGCAACGTTGGTGGTCGGCCAATCCAGGGCTGCGGCGCGCCAGGGTTGGCCGGTCGTGAATCCCACGCCGGGACCATCGGCCCTCCACTGCATCGGCAGGCGGATGTCTTCGTCGGGTTTGGTGCCGGTCATACCGATTTCTTCGCCGTAATAGATGAACGGCACGCCGGGAGCGGTCAGGAGCATGACTGCGGCCAGCTTGGCTTTGTTGAAATCGCCGCCGAGGTTGCTCATTACCCGATTCTGGTCATGATTGGTCAGGAAGACGCCATACTGCCCGGCAGGATAGTTTTCGATAACCGTTTTCAGTTGCTGGGAGGCGGCGCTGGCAATTGGACCGTTGGCAGCGCGCACAAAATCTTCAGCCAGATCGAACTCGAAGGCGATATCAACCTCGTCGCCGATGTAATCGAGCACTTCGGATGTCTCTGTCCAGGCTTCACCAACGGTGAAAACGGTCGGGTCGAGTGATTTGTAGAACTGGAAATAGCCTTGCAGCCAGGCGTGGGTCTTGGGGGTGTTCTCCTGGGCGCTGCCTTGCTCAACAAAATGGCGGATCGCATCCAGGCGGAAACCATCGACGTTCATGTCTTTCAGCCAGAACTCGGTGATGTTGTAGAGTTCCTGGGTAACTTCGGGATTTTCAACGTTCAGGTCGGGCATCCCGGACCAGAAAACGGCGTAGTAATAACCGTCCTTGGCAGGATACCAGACCGGCTGTCCCCAGGGGCCGAGGTAGGAGGTCTTTTCGTCGCTCCAGATGTACCAATCACGATATTTTGGGTCACCCGCATCGGAGGCTTTGAACCAGGGATGGTCAAGCCCGGTATGGTTGAGCACCAGATCGACGATGACGCTGATACCGCGTTTGTGGGCTTCCTCGACCATGCGCTGGAAATCTTCCTTCGTGCCGTATTCGCTGTCGACGCTGTAGTAATCGACGACATCATAGCCGTGGTAGCTGGGCGATTGGGTGATGGGCATCAACCAGATTCCGGTTATGCCCAGGTCGGTGGTCGTGGATGGGTCGCCGTCGTTCAGGTAATCGAGCATTTCCGTCAGGCCGTTGAAGTCGCCGACACCGTCGCCGTCAGAATCTTTGAAGCTGCGCACGAAGACCTGGTAAAAGACGGCATCATTCCACCAGCCGGGTTCGAGGCCGGTCAGGTTACCGGGTTCACCGGTCGGGACGGGAGTTGGTTCGTCCGGAGCGGCTTGGGTAGCCGGGGCAACGGTGGCCGGAGCCAGGGTGGGAGTGGCGGCTGGGGCGCAGGCGGTGAGGATGGTCAGAAGGAGGATATAGGTAAGGAGTTTTAGTTTCATTGAGTGTCCTTTGGACATCGCCCTTCGACTACGGCCCTTCGTTTTCACTCAGGGCCTCCGCTCAGGGCTTGTGGGCTAAGCCACCAGCACCAATGCGGACTGGGGCGCAAGTTCGACAGTCAGCGCGCCGTTTTTAACGGTAAATGCTCCGGCAGTGGCGGGCCAGGCGGGCTGGTAGGTTTGAGATGCCAGTCGGTCAGCGGGCAGGCTGAGGGTGGCGCGCTCTGATTTTCCGGCGTTGAAAAACACCAGGGCTTGCTCGCCTTCGATGCGGCGGCGATAGGCCAGCAGGTCGCCATCTGCATGAAGAATGCTGAAGTCACCGGTGCGCAAGGAAGGGTGGGCGTGGCGCAGGGCGGTGGCTTTGCGATAAAAATCGCTCAGGGAGTGCGGATTGGCTTCGAAGCTGGCCCAGGGGAAGGCTTCACGGCAAAACGGATCGGTTCCGGCAGAAAGACCGGCTTCGTCGCCGTAATAGATGCAGGGCGCGCCGGGCAGGGTCATCTGGCACAGGATGGAAAGTTGGAAGGCGGCCTGGTCGTCGTTGATCAGCCAGAGGGCGCGCGGCATGTCGTGGCTGTCGAGCATGTTCATCTGGGCGGTGTTAATTTCCCAGTCGTAGCGATTGAGCAGGGTTTCGATGTCACGCTTGAAGCCCTGGGCATCGGTGGCAGCCCAGTTCAGGTCAGAATGGCTCCAGTTTTTGTTGAGGTTGTGGCGGCCAAAGAAACCGAGGATGGGGGCGGTAACCTGGTAGTTCATCACGGCATCGAACATATCGCCTTTGAGCCAGTGAGCGGCTTCGTGCCAGATTTCGCCGACGATGTAAGCTTCGGGGTTGACGCCCTTGACCACGTCGCGGAATTCCTGCCAGAAGGAGTCATCTTTGATCTCTTCGGGAACGTCGAGACGCCAGCCGTCAGCGCCGAACTCGAGCCAGTGGCGGGTGACAGTGAAAATGTAATCGCGCACGCCGGGGTTGTGGGTGTTGAATTTGGGCAGGGAGGCGTGATTCCACCAGGCCGCGTAGTTGGGCTGCTGGCTGGCATCGGTGGGGTAGGCGTAGAGCGGGTAGTCGCGGACGTGGAACCAGTCGATGTAAGGCGAGTCGCCGCCGTTTTCCATGATGTGGTGGAAGGCCCAGAAGCCGCGTCCGCAGTGGTTGAAGACGCCATCGATGACAATCTTCATGTCGCGTTCGTGGGCTTCGTCGAGCAGGGCGCGGAAAGCGGCTTCGCCCCCCAACAGCGGATCGACTTCGAGGAAGTTGTAAGCGTTGTAGCGGTGGTTGGATGCCGCCGAGAAGATCGGGTTGAGGTAGATGGCGGTGACGCCCAAATCCTTCAGGTGATCCAATTTCTCGACGACTCCGTACAGGTCGCCGCCCTGGTAGCCTTGTTCTTCGGGCGGCGCGCCCCAGTCTTTGAGTTTGATTCCGCGGGCGTGGCGGGTCTGACCGCTGCGGCGGAAACGGTCTGGGAAGATCTGGTAAAAAACGGCGTTTTTAACCCATTCAGGGGTTTGGACGTTCATGGGGTGGTTACTCCTTGTTTGAAAACCTAAATTTTCGCGCAACACTTGCCCTGGCGGGCAGTGCCAGGGAGTCGCAAAGGACGCAAAGTTTTTTATTAAATTGGGTTTTTCTTCGCGGTCTTTGCGCCTTTGCGTGATTCTCTTTAATCTTCCAATACAGAAGAATTCTGTGTCTGGACACTGCGTGCCAACCGGCAACCCGTTCGGTAAGCAGGCGGGAACGGCGCGGACAAAATTGCGCCGTTGTTGCGGTAGATGTGGTTCGGGTCGCCCGAATTGGCCACGGACAAATCTGAGCAGCCCTCGCGCTTACTTCAATGCTGATGGCGCGGTTGTCCACAACCCCGGCCTGGCCTTTGAATCAAGATAGCCCTGTTGCTGCAACAGGGCTATCCCCACGAGAACAGAAAGCAAGAGCGCAAGCGCGCCACATAGTTTATTCCTTGACTGCGCCAGCCGTCAACCCGCCCGCTATATGATCTTGAAGCGTGAGGTAAATGGTCATAATCGGCAGGGCGCCAATCAAGGCACCAGCGGCAAAGACGCCCCACTTTTGGTCGAACTGGCCGGCGGTGAAAATTTGCAGGCCGACCATCAGGGTGTATTCCTTGATATCGGTCAGCAGGATGCGGGCCAAGATGAAGTCGCCGTAGGTGCCGATGAAGCCCAACAGACCGATGACAACAAGGATGGGGCGCAAGAGCGGCAGGATTAAATATATGAAAATCTGCCAGTAGGATGCGCCATCGATCATGCCGGATTCGTCAATTGCGCGCGGAATGGTGTCGAGGAAACCCTTCATCAGCCAGATGTTCATGCCCATTGAGCCGCCCAGGTAAACCATGATCAAACCGGCGTGAGTATTCAATCCCAGGGCGGGGATAATTTGGCCGAACTGAAAAACGATCACATAGATGGCGACGATAGCCAGGATATTGGGAAATGCCTGGATGAGCAGGATCGCTTTAAGCAATGTAACCCGGCCCGCAAAACGCAGGCGCGAGAAGGCATAAGCAGCCATGGTGGTCAGGCTGAGGCTTAAGATCGTCGAAATACCCGATACCTTGATCGAGTTGAACAGCCAGCGCCAGTAATTCAGTTCGCCGAAGCGAAAATTCGGATCCAGGTTGAAAAGGCGCTCGTAATTTCTGATCCCGAAATTGGCCGGGATCAGGCTTTGGGTTGCCAGCGAATTTGAATTATCGAAGGATGCTGAAATGATCCAGAGCACAGGGAAGATGGCAAACAGGATCAAGAAGACGGCGATCACCAGGCGCACAATAACGCTCAAACGATCCTGAAATTTCTGCGAGCCAAACATACCGGGTTGGGTTTGCTTTAGGTTAGCCATTTTCGCTTACCTCCTCCCACATCTTGGTGTACCGGAACTGGAACAGGGTGATTGCGCCGACGATAAAGAACAAGATAAAGGAAATTGCTGAACCAAGTCCATACTGCACGCCGCGCCCGCCGCTGGCAAAGGCCAGGTTGTAAACGTAACTGATCAGGATGTCTGTATAGCCAGCCTGGGTGCTCGCCCCTGCAATGGGCGGTCCACCCCCGATGAACAGGTAGATGATCCCAAAGTTGTTGAAGTTGAAAGTGAACGAAGCAATCAGCAAGGGGCCAACTGCCACCAACAGGAGCGGCAGGGTGATGGATTTGAACTTGTTCCAGTTGCCGGCCCCGTCAATGGTTGCGGCTTCGTACAGGTCCGTGGGGATGGACTGCAAAGCGCCGCTGGTAATCAACATCATATAGGGAAAACCAAGCCACAGATTGACCAAAAGGATGGCCGTCCGGGCCCAGAAGGCTTCCGTTGTCCAGGATGGCGCCCAGCCGATGAAATCTTCAAGCATACGGTTAATGACGCCAAATTCGGGGTTAAGCATACCGCGCCAGATCAGGATGGTAATGACACTAGGAATGGTATAGGGGATTAGCAGCAGTGTGCGGATGATTTTCTTGAAGGGAAAATCTTTGTCGTTGTACATGATGGCAATTGCCAGACCTAACGAGAAGGTTGAGATCACGCTGACTGCCGGAAAGATGAAGTTCCAAATTATGATGGTGACCAGCGGGCCGCGAAGCGCCGGGCTGGTCACAAAGTTGGCGAAATTTTCCAGGCCGACTTCAGCGCGGAAACCGGGTTTGATGGTTTTACCGTCCCTTGTGGTAAAGGTGCCTTTGACATTGTTGTAAACATCCCCGTTGGATAAGTCGCGCACCAGGTCTGCTTCGGGGTCATACTGGAAGCGCGGCTGGAAGGCTGCCGCCTGGCTTGGAGAACTGATTTGGACCGAAATCCCATCTTCGGTGCCGAAGATAATATCTGGCAGGGTCTTGTCTGATGCGGCCACAAGCGCATTGATGCGGCTATAACCTTCAATACTGCTCGGGATGCCCTTTGCATCTGCTGCGCCGATGCCCGGGTCACCAGGCTGGGCCGGGATGATTTCTTCGCCCTGTTTGCTCAAGAAGGTTGTCCCTGCGGGATCAACCAGCCACAGGGCGTATTGACCATCTGTCGATTTATAAGCGGTCCACGAATAAGTTGCGCCGTCCTCGGCCAGATATTTTTGTTTCTCGATCAGCGGAATGGCCTGTTCCCTGGTCAACAGGTGACCATCGCCGTAGTTGGTGAACGCGATGTATAGCGTAAACACCATCGGGTAGATGGTGAGCAGGATCATAAATCCAAGGCCCAGAGCCATCCAGCGGAAGGGATAGGCTTTGGGCAGCAGGAAAATCAAGTTGAACATCAGAGTGATGACGCCGATCACCACCGCCAATTGGGTAAACCCCAATGTGAGCGCATTCTGGATAAACCAGACTGCGCCAGCATCAAAAAATACAATTAGAATCACCCGTATCAGAATAGAAAGAGGGCTTTCTGTTGATTTGCGGGTACTTTTTGCCTGACCTGCTGTTGCCATAACAGCCTCCTGTGCAAATTTTTAATCGGGTGTGAAATTTATGGGGAAAATAATTTCTTAATGATAAGTGCGTGACAACTCGTTAATTATTTTAGCATGGGTGCCGGGAATTTCCCGGCACCCATGGTTTGTTTCAGTATTGCTTTACTCGGAGACGACTTCGAGCAGGTTCGTTGCGGGGTCGAAAACGAATGATACTTGGCTTTCGGCGGCCAGGGACAGGGTGTAGTTCGGACCATCCTGTTTGCCATCGCTGCCGTAGTTGGTTGTCCAGGAGCCATCGAGGGCAACTTTGAATTCATAGTCGCCAGCGGGCAGGGTAAAGGGGCCGGAGCGCCACAGGCCATCATCGCCCTTAGCCATCTGGGTGGCAGCGCACTCGGGTTGCCAGTCACCGGGGCAGCCAGCAGCAGCCTGGTAGGAACCAGGCACGTTGACCATGCCGGTCAGCGGGTTGGCGATCAGGCCACGAATCTTGGCGCCAGCTTCGGCCACGGCGGTGGCGGCATCTTGCTTGCCGTCACGGGTCAGAACAATAGCGGTATCCCAGTTACCCCAGACGGAACCCATGGCGGGGATGGCGGGCATCATGATGGCGTTGGCGCCAGCAGTACCCATGGCCAACAGGTCAGGGTCGTCGGTCTTGGCCAGCACGGGCAGGAAGGCCGAGGGGCGCTTGCCAGCGTTGTACAGTTCCATCATGACTTCTTCAGTGGCGACAAACTCGGTCAGGAAGGCCTGGGCCAGGAGAATGTTTTCGCTCTGGGCATTGATGAAGATGCCCTGGGTGCCAGCAAATGGAGCGCCGGGGCCAGCGGGTCCGGCCGGGAAGGCTTCGGCAATGGCGTAAGGAACACCCGATTCGCGGATGCGGTCGAGCGCCCACGGGCCAGCCATGATGAAGGCGGCTTCGCCGGTTTCGAACAGGGCGTGGTTGTTGGCCCAATCCCAATCGGATGGGATGTTGCCCTTGTCAAGGTTTTCCTTGAGGAAGGTCGCGGCGGCGATCATGCCTTCGCTGTCAACGCCCAGGTCCTGGTCGTTCCAGTCGCCATTGGCGTTGCGGCCAAAGATGTAACCGCCAAAAGAGGTGTAGAGCGGGTACAGGTCGTAGGTGGTGCCGGTCACGGCCATCACATAAGTAACTTTGCCATCGGCTTTGAGGGCTTCGCCAACCGAGATAACTTCATCCCAGGTGGTGGGAGCGGTCTCGACCAGGTCGGTATTGTAGAAGAAGCCCAGGTTTTCAGTGGCATAGGGCATGCAGTACAGTTTGCTATCGAAGGTGCAAGCGCCCAGGGCAACCGGGGCAAAGTCATCGGCCTTCTCGCCAAGGTCAACTTCAGCCAGCAGGCCATTGGCTACAAGCGTGCCAGCCTGATCGTGCGCGACACCGAAGAGAATATCGGGACCTTCGCCAACCGGGGCGGCCAGTTGGAAGTCGTCACGCAGGGATGCCTTCAGCACAACTTCGAGTTCGAGGTTGTAAGCTTCCAAAACTTGGGGAGCCAGTTTCTGGAGGATTGGGGCGCGGGTGTCGTCAGCCCAGATGACCAGTTTGCCATCGGGTGCGACATCAGCTGGGGCAGCAGTCGGCTCTTCGACAGCCGGTTCTTCGGCGACTGGGGCGGCGGGTTCTTCCACGACCGGGGCTTCAGTCGCCGGCGCGGCGCAGGCTGCCAGGGCAAAGCTGGCGATCAGCAAGATACTGATCAGGGTCAAAATGTTCTTTTTCATTTCTCTTTCTCCTTTTGTACAGATGCTTGGTTTACCTTGAAGCGTCCAAGACGCGCTTCTACGAGTTTTGGGGTGACAATCGTGAGCTGTCACTTGGGCTATATCGCCCGGTTATTAACCTGATATTTGCATCACCTCCTTCAACTTGCCGAGACAGCTATCCGAGAAGGGCTTGAGTCTCTTTTGGAAAGGTATGTTGCATTGATGCGGGCCTATTTGTTAATGTTTTTTACATTCTGTTTCGAGTAGTAGTGAGCTTGATGTGTTTATTTACATAATACTGCCCGATATGGCGGTTTACAGACTTGCTTATGTTATCATCTTTTTCTTTTTTGTCAAGCAATCTAACAATGTATTTCGGGCGTTGCCACTGCTCGCATGTTACACTCTATATTATAATTTTCAATAATGAGACTAACATTATCCACAATGCCGAATGGTTAATAATAGCTTAAGCAAAAGAGCATATTCTGATCAAAAGAGAAAGGCGGTTCTGATGAAAAAAATCTTCCTGTTTGCTGGCTT
Source organism: Anaerolineae bacterium (assembly GCA_022013685.1). Classification (GTDB taxonomy): domain Bacteria; phylum Chloroflexota; class Anaerolineae; order Anaerolineales; family Villigracilaceae; genus UBA8950. Next base: position 30,464 of record JAKLPV010000112.1, on the reverse strand, counting down.
GCTCATCCTTGTCATCGGGTTGGCGGCCTGCAACCTACCCTCATCCCTGCCCACTTGTCCCACCGACGGGCTGCTTGTCCCCGTCCTGGTCTCTCCGGCGGATGGTGCCGCAGTCACCTCCACGCTTCCGACCCTGACCTGGGCTTATCCTGACCCGGCCTGTAACCCCGAAGGCTATCGCATTGACCTGTCCATCGACGAAACATTTGCCGATACCAGCCTGAGCGGCGGGACGGGTAACCCGTCCACCTCCTGGTCGCCGGGAAGTGACCTGGAAAATTGCCAGGTCTATCACTGGCGCATCGCCGCTATTAATGAAACCACCCTGGGACCTTTCTCAGAATCACACAGCTTCAGGGTCGACACTACTGGCGACTGCCCGCCAATTGCGCCTCCACCCTCGGCCAGCATCAGCGGCATTGTCTGGCATGACCTGTGTGCTTTGCCCGATGGCCCGCTGCCGGACCCACTTCCGGCAGGATGTGTGGCTGCCCCTGGCGGTGGCGTACAGGCTAACGGCATTCGCGAACCGGGCGAACCCGGCATCGCAGGTGTTGAGGTCCGCCTGCATTTTGGGGCCTGTACCGACGCGGTTGTTGCTACCCTGAACACGGGCGCTCTCGGTGAATATACATTTGATGGCATCCTGGCTTTTGGCCCGCACTGTGTTTCGGTGGATGCGTTGTCAGCGGTCAATGAGCCGATCCTGATTCCCGGCGGTTGGACCTTCCCGAGCGGGATAACTGGCGCGCTGGCCTCAGCCTCCGCCAGCCTCGAGAGCGGCAGCAACATCGAGCAGGATTTTGGCTGGGATCACCAGTTCCTGCCGGTTGTCGCAGCGCCCGCCGCAACGGCCGCCGCTCCGACCACTACGCCTTTGAGAGATGGATTCAACGTCACCACCGGGGCAAATTGCCGAACAGGCCCTGGCATTGTTTACGATGTTGTGACTGCCTTCCCTGCCGGAACGTCGCTCAGGGTACTTGGACGCAATAACGATAGCAGTTGGTGGCAGGTGGAAGTGAATAGCACTGTCCGCTGTTGGATTTCAAATGTTACCGGGCAGTTTGTTGGCAACGCCGCGGCCATCCCGGTGGTTGCCGCGCCGCCCACCCCGACTCCGGGCACACCCACCCCCAGCCTCACGCCAACACTCGACCCCAACGCTCCTACCCCCACACCGACCCACACGCCCAATTCAACAGAAACACCTACATCCACACCGCAACAGTAAGCGTTTTGAATATCATAGGTTACTACTGCCCATAGATCCCAGCAACCGTTCCAACTTTTCCGCCAAGGCTTCGCGGCTGAAATGTTCCTCGAGGTAAGATCGCCCGGCCAGGCCCATCCGCAAGGCTTCATCGCGGTTTGCGGCCAGCCGGGCGATTGCTTCGGCCAGCGCAGCCGGATCTCCGGGTTGGGCAAAAACGCCACAGTCTGCCGCCTCGACCACTTCGCGGATCACCCCGTCGATCGCCAGCACCACCGGGCGGCCGGCCGCCATGTAATCGAAAACCTTGTTCGGGTAGGTGGTTTTGTACTCGTCGAGAGGCTTTAAGATCGCCAGGCAGGCATCCGCCCCGGCCAGGGCCGTGGCCATCTCGTTTTTCGGCAGCGGCGGCAAAAAGATCACATTTTTCAAACCCATTTCCGTCGCCAGCGCCTGCAAGTTGGCTTTTTCTTTTCCGTCCCCCAAAAAAACAAAACGATACCTGAAATCTTTTTCGAGCAGCCTGGCGGCATCCAGCACCACCGTCAGGTCATTCGAGATTCCGTGCGCCCCGGCGTACAGAACCACAAATTTATTTTTCAGGAAATTTTTCTGGCGGAAGCTGTGCCCGTTATCGAGCGGATTGAACATCTCGGGGTCGGCCCCGTTTGGGATGAGTTCAACGGAGCGCGCTCCGCGACCCCGCACGTGCTCCACGTAGCCCGGACTGTTGACCATCACCCGGTCGGCGCGCCGGTAGAGAAACTTTTCCAGCCAGAAGGAGAGTTTAATCAGTGTTGGGCTTTTCAGCACCCCGACAGCGATTGCAAAATCCGGCCACAGATCGCGCACCTCGAACAGGAATTTGGCTCCCTTGAGCCGCGCCAGCAGCCAGGCCGTCAGCCCCTGAAAAATTGGCGGCGACGTGCCCCAGACCACATCCACATTTCTGACGCCCAGACCGATAAAGAACGATGAGACCATGAATGAGACAAAGGCAAACACACGATGCACGAAAGATTTGTGCAGGGCGCGGTAGGTGTAAGCGCGCAGGATTGTGATGCCCCCCCCCTGCCCCCCCCCATTTTCTGCGAAAATAGGGGGGGAGTTTTTGCCTGTTAAATAACTGACCGGCGAAGCGATCACCGTGACGCGATGACCTTTTGAAACCAAAAAACGCGCCAGTTCGTGGTGGCGCGTACCGCCCGGTTCGTCGAGCGCGGCAAAAGCTTGATGGATGATAAGGATGTGCATATCTCTGCTTCCGGAGTCCAACATCTCCCGATGTTGGACTTACCCTGGAAAAATAAATTCCGTTACAAAACCGACATTCTCCGCCGATTGTACTTCAACCGCCAGTGAAAGCGCGGGAACTTTGACAGCGTAGGTTGGTGAGAACCAACCGCGCAAGGGGTCGATATCGCCGGCGCGGGCCAACGAACAATTTGTAATTGGTGATTTGGGAGTGGTAATTTGCAAGTTCAGCCAGCCGTTTGGCAGCTTTAACCTGATGTTTAATTTTTCTTCACTGGTTTTCAGTTCATATTCGCCATCCGGCAGCAGCCAGTGGAGGCGATAGGTATGCGGCTTGCTGTGCAGGTTGAGCAGTTCATCTTCGACTTGCCAGTGATCGGGGGTCAGCGTGGTTACAACGCGGGTATGACGCACTCCCAACCGGGAATAGGCATAATGTCGGGCGGAAATGCTCCCGCTGGCAGATTTGACTCTCAGTGCATCGGCCCGGTCGAGATAGAGAAAGCGTCTGGCGCGGGTGAACTGGTCAAGGCCATCGACGGTGACGGTATTGTGGTGCAGGGCCGAGGTCAGGGGATTGTCCCAGGGCGGCGGGGCATTGTATTGGAAGGTGCCGGGGTCGAGGGTGATGTTCTGTCCGCGCCACCACAGGTCGAGATTCAGCAAATCGGCATGGCCAGGACGGGAGCGCAAACGCGCTGTGCGCAGGTAGGCCCAGCTCTGGTCGGAGGCTTGCAGGGTGGTCGGGTAGATGCCCAAAATCCGCAAGTCGGAGGGCGTTGCCGCCTCCACTTTTAACCTTTGATTTTCAACATTAAACCAGAGCGACATCTCATCCCATGCGCCGGGCGGCAGGCTGTAACCGAGAAAAGCGCGCGCCGCCGCCTGCACCACGGGACGGTAATCTTCGATAGGCTGGTTGGTCAGCGGGAAAATATACGCGCCGTCATTGGGCCCGAAGTTGGGAACTTTTCCGCTCTCGAAGTCGAGCAGGCAGAACAGCCAGTGCGCCGCCAGGGACAGGTTTTCGCGGGTTGAGGGTGTCAGGTGGGGAGGTGTCAAGTGCGAGGTGTCAGGTGTCAGGTTTTTCCCTGACCCCTGATACTCGATACCTGACACCATTCTCATCCAGAGCGCAGTTTGCAGCATCAGGCGATGATAATTGGTTGAATGTTGGATGTATTCACCGCTCGAATCGATTTGATGCTTGAAGCACCACGCCAGCCATTTCTGACCGGTTTTGTGCCAACCTGCGGATTGGGGGTGGTCGGGCAGGGCCAGCGCGGCGGTGTAGAGCGCGGCGGCTTCGGTCAGCAGGTGGTTGTTGTTTTGGGCGCGGGCATAAACCACGGTCGGGACGATGCGGCCGGCGTGCAGGCCGATCGCAGCCGCGAGGGTAGCGAGGCGTATCGGGGTAGTGTGTTCCGATTGATGGAAGGCGGCCCCGGCCCAGGCCAGGGCGATTAAACGCAGGCCGACCTCCTGTCCGGATGTCCAATTTTCCCCCAAAAAAGGTGGGTTTTCGGCCTGGAAGGTTTCAAAATAGCGCCAGAAAGCGGCCGGGTAGGCTTCGTCGCCGGTCGCCAGCCAGGCGCGGCCCAAGTGAAAGGCCCAGCCGAAGCGAGCCGGTTCCCAGACGTGTTTAATGTCTGTCGGGTGCGGGCGGGTTTCGAGCTTTGTCCAGTGGGTTTGGGGCGAAGGCGGAGCGAGTTGGATGGGGACGGGCGGCCCGCCAAAGGCGCGGAATTGCCCCCCGACGATTTCATCGGCGTTTTGGCGCAGCACCGATAAACCGCCTGGGCCGAGGCTGGAGAGCAGCTTTTCGCGCTCAGGCAGGGGCAGCGGAAAATTGAATGGGACGGGTTGGGGTTGGGTGTTTTCACTGCGCCGGTAATGGCCGCTTTTCAGGCCAAGTTTGTAGAGCGCAAGCAGCCCAACCTGGGTCGGGCCAAGCTCGCGCAGGGCTTTCATGAGTATCTGAAGTTTGCTCATTGGCCAGCCAATTTCTTAAGCCCGTCTTCATCTAAAATTGGCACGCCCAACGACAGGGCTTTGTCGTGCTTCGAGCCGGGATTTTCGCCCAGCACTAGGTAACTAGTTTTTTTGCTGACCGAATCGGTCACTTTGCCGCCCTGGGCTTCGATAAATTCCTTGACGCCCTCGCGGCTCAGGGTCGGAAGCGTGCCGGTAACGACGAAGGTCAGGCCGGAAAAAGGCAGGTTGGAAGGTTGAAGGTTGAAAGTTGAAGGTATGGAAACCGGCCAGACATTGTTTTCTTTAAGTTTTTGGAGTAAATTCTGGTTGGCCGGGCGGGCAAACCAATCGACGATGGCGGCCGCAGTGTTGGGGCCAAAGCCTTCGATCGACTCTAGATCGGCGGCGCTGGTTTCCGAAAGGTCATCCAGACTGCTAAAATGACGCGCCAGATCGCCAGCCGCAACTTCTCCGACGCCATGAATGCCGAGGGCGATGATCAGCCGGTTCAAAGGTTGGGTTTTGGATTCTGCGATCGCGGCCAGCAGGTTGTCGGCTTTTTTGTTGGCGAAACCTTCCAGCGCGAGCAATTGTTCACGGGTCAGCGTGTACAGGTCGGCCACATCGCGCACCAGCCCGATGGCGATCAACTGCTCGACAATTTTGATGCCCAGCCCGTTGATGTCCATTGCACCGCGCGAGACGAAGTGCTCCAGGTTGCGGACGAGTTGGGCCGGGCAGGCGGCGTTGACGCAGTACCAGGCCACTTCGCCTTCGAAGTGCTCCACCGCCTGGCCGCAGGCCGGGCAGGTTTGGGGCGGGATGTAAATCGTTTCCGCGCCGCCGCGGGCATCCGTTACCGGGCCGATGATGTAGGGAATGACCTCCCCGGCGCGCTTGACCAGCACCCGGTCGCCGATGCGGATGTCTTTCTCGGCGATATAGTCGAAGTTGTGCAGGGTCGCGTTACGGACGATTACCCCGCCGATCTCGACCGCTTCAAGCACGGCCTTGGGGGTCAGGACACCCGTCCGCCCAACATCGACCTCGATGTTGAGCAGGGTGGTGGTCACTTCGCGGGCCGGGAACTTGAAGGCGATCGCGCCGCGCGGGTCTTTGCCAACAAACCCCAGTTCGAGCGCCATGCCCAGATCGTCGAGCTTGATCACCATGCCGTCGGCTTCATAGCCCAGGTTGTCGCGACCTTCGTCCCAGGTTTCGGTGTAGCTGATCGCCTCGTCCAGCGCATCAAAGCGCCGCGCCACATCGGTGACGGGGAAGCCAAGGCTTTTCAGCCATTGCAACAGTTCCCATTGCGAGCCGGGCGGGTAGAGTATGTCAGGATTTTTCTGCGCTTCGTTTTCCCAGTAGACCACCTGGTAAACCAGAATGGTCAGCGGGCGTGTGGCGGTGATCGCCGGGGAAAGCTGGCGCAGCGACCCGGCGGCAGCGTTGCGTGGGTTCATATAGGTTTTTTCGCCGTTTTCGGCCAGGCGCGTATTCAGGCGCTCAAACTCTTTGTTGTTGATGAAGACTTCGCCACGGACTACCAGGTAATTGGGGATTGGTAATTGGTAATTTTCTTCCGCACCCCCAAACAAAGATAATTGCTCGCTGGACACTGGCTTCTGCCCACTGGATGCTGTCCACTGTCCACTGTCCACCGGAATCTGAAGCGGGATCGCCCTCACCGTTCTGAGATTCGCCGTTATATCTTCGCCGATCTCCCCGTCGCCGCGCGTTGCGCCTTGCACGAAAACTCCGTCCCGGTAGTGCAGGACGACGCTCAACCCGTCGATTTTCGGCTCGACCGTGAATTTGGCCCGCTCGACCCGGTCATCCAGCTTGCGGATGCGTTCGTACCAGGTCCGCGCATCCGCCGCGCCGAAGGCGTTTGCCAGGCTCAGAATCGGGCGCGGATGTTTGACCTTCTCGAACTTGTCCGAGGCCACTGCCCCGGCGCGTTGGGTCGGCGAATCGGGAGTCACCCAATCCGGGTGTTCCGATTCGATCTGGCGCAACTCTACCAGCAGCCGGTCATACTCCACATCGCTGATGATGGGGTTGTCCAGCACATGGTAGCGGTGGTTGTGGGCGTTGATTTCCTGTTTGAGTTGGTTATAGCGGCTAAAGGCATCCATGCGATTAATTATACGTCACGGTTTGCAAAATCGCCCTCCCAAGAGTATGTTATAATCCCCTGCCTGTGACTGGTCCTATCATGCGGTTCACGCTGCGGATATGGAGACCTGCACCATCTTGAACGAAAGGAGAAGCACACGTCATGCCACTCGAAAAGGAAATTAAGACTGAGGTAATTGGCAATTTTCACCGTCACGAGACCGACACCGGCTCGCCTGAAGTACAAATTGCCATCATGAGCAAGCGCATTACCCAACTGACCGACCACTTGCGCACCAACAAGCACGATCAATCCTGCCGCCGCGGCCTGCTCAAGTTGGTTGGCTCACGCCGCCGCTTGCTGGCCTACCTGCGCAAGACCAACTACGAGCGCTATCTGGAAGTCACTGAAAGACTTGCCTTGCGCCGCCTGAAATAAATAAGCAACTGAAGACCCTGAAGGTCTCCCTGACCTTTGGGGTCTTTCTCAAAACACGTCCGCCGGTTGGGAATTGAAAGGGGCTAACAACGGTACACCATCACAACATCCATGAAACCGTTGTTCATCGCTTTCAGTCCCTGACCAGGTGGGAAATTCGTAACGCAAATTGACAATTTGCGCAACAGGAGACAAATTAATGAAACCCGAAGTAAAAACCTACCCCGTAGAAACCGGGGGCCGGACAATCACTTTTGAAACCGGCAAACTGGCCCACCAAGCTGGCGGCGCTGTCACCATCCGCCAGGGCGATTCTGTCGTCTTTGCCTCAGCCACCATGGGTGGCGTGCGCGAACACCTCGACTTCTTCCCCCTCAGTGTGGATTATGAAGAGCGCATGTACGCTGGCGGCAAAATCCCCGGCTCGTTCTTCCGCCGTGAAGGCCGCCCCAGCACCGAAGCCATCCTGACCGCGCGTCTGACCGACCGCCCGCTGCGCCCGCTCTTCCCCAAGGGCATGCGCAACGAAGTCCAGGTCATCATGTTCTCGCTCTCAGCCGACACCGAAAACCCGCTCGATGTGCTGGCCATCAACGCCGCCTCCGCTGCCGTTATGATCTCAGACATCCCCTGGAACGGCCCCGTCGGCGCTGTTCGCGTCGGGTTGGTCAACCGCGAATTCGTGGTCAACCCGACCTTCTCCGAAATGGAAATTTCATCGCTCGACCTGCGACTGGCCGGAACCCGCGACGCCATCCTGATGGTTGAATGCGGCGCGCGCGAAGTCCCCGAAGAAACCATGGCCGCCGCCCTTGATTTCGGCCACAAATCCATCCAGCCGATCATCGACGCCCAGCTCAAAATGCAGGCCGAAGTCGGCAAGGCCAAGCGTGAAGCCCAGTTCTTCCCTGAAACCCCCGAACTCGACCAGCAAGTGTTCGACCTGGTCAGCGGCTCAATGAACGAACTGCTCGACAAGCCGCTTAGCAAGAATGAATTTTACGAAGGCATGGACGCCCTGGCTGCGGATGTGGTCGCCAAATTGGCCACTCCCGCTGAAGGCGAAGACGCAACGCTTTTCCCGGCCGCTGGCGCCGTTAAATCGTCCTTTGGCAAAGCCGAACAGGCCATCGTCCGCGAGCGCATTCTGGCCCAGGGCAAACGTCCTGATGGACGCGCCCCGGCGGACATCCGCCCGATCTGGTGCGAAGTCGATCTCAGCCCGCGCGCGCATGGCTCCGGCCTGTTCACCCGCGGCGAAACCCAAGTGTTGACCATGGCGACCCTTGGCACGATCGGCGAAGCCCAGGAACTCGACAACCTGACACCCACCGACACCAAGCGTTACATGCACCACTACAACTTCCCGCCCTACTCGACCGGTGAAGTCAAACCCCTGCGCGGGCAGTCCCGCCGCGAAATCGGGCACGGCGCACTCGCCGAACGCGCCCTCGAGCCGGTTATCCCCGAAGAAAAAGATTTTCCCTATGCCCTGCGCCTGGTCTCCGAAGTCCTGGCCTCGAACGGTTCATCCTCGATGGCCTCGGTCTGCGGCTCGACCCTGGCATTGATGGACGCCGGTGTGCCGATCAAGGCCCCTGTAGCCGGTGTGGCAATGGGTCTGATCACCGATGAAACTGGCAGCCGTTACAAAATCCTGACCGACATCAAGGGCACCGAAGACCACCTCGGCGATATGGACTTCAAGGTTGCTGGAACCGAAGCGGGCATCACCGCCCTGCAAATGGACATCAAAATCAGCGGCCTGAGCGCCAATATGATGAAAGAAGCCCTCGGGCAGGCCCGCGAAGCGCGGCTCTTCATTCTGGGTAAAATGCTCGAGGCCCTTGCAGCCCCGCGCGCTGAAATGAAACCGCATGCCCCGCGTATCATCACCGTCAAAATCCCGGTGGATAAGATCGGCGCACTGATCGGCCCCGGCGGCAAGAACATCCGCGCCCTGCAGGAAGAAACCAACACCAAAATCGACGTTCAGGAAGACGGCACCATCTACATCGCCTCGACCGACGGCATTGGTGGCAACCTGGCCCGTGAGCGCGTTGAAGCCCTCGGCGAAACTGCCGAGATCGGCCGCATCTACACCGGCAAGGTCGTGCGCATCGCCGACTTTGGCGCCTTTGTCGAAATCCTGCCCGGCATGGACGGTCTCGTCCACATCTCGCAGCTCGACAGCGAACGCGTCAACAAGGTTGAAGACATCGTCAACATGGGCGACGAGATCACCGTCATGGTGATCGACATCGACCCGACCGGCAAGATCCGCCTTTCGCGCCAGGCTGTGCTCGAAGGCTGGACCGCTGAAGAAGCCCGTGAAAAAGACGGCAAACGCGGCGGCCCGCGCCCCGGTGGCAGCGGCGGCGGACGCCCTGGCGGCGGCGACCGTGACCGTGGACGCAGCGGCGGCAACGACCGCAACCGCGGCGGCGGCGGAAGACGCTAAACAGTAAAACGGAAGTCCCCGGCTTTTGCCGGGGACTTCCGTTTTACTGTTCGATTGACAAGCCCTGAGCGGAGGGCGTAGCCCGAAGTCGAAGGGCGGTTCTGGTAACAAACGTTCTTCGACTTTGCCGCGCAACCCTTCGGCTTCGCTCAGAACTTGAAAGTGTGGAATTTGAGAATTTTCTTGCCTGAAATTTACTCCGTCCAAACGCCCTTCTCGCTCGGATGGGTGACAAAAGCGCGGCACCCGACGCCGGCCTCGCCAAAGGCAGCCATCATCAAACCCTTAACCTTCTCCGCATCTGACGCTTCAACAAAAGCCATGATCGACGGACCCGCCCCTGAAAGCGCCGCCGCCCCATAGCTTTTGGCCGCCAAATAAGCCGCCTCGCCGCCGGGAATGTGCTTAAGCCGGTACGGCTGGTGAATCTTGTCTTCCATGACCTGCGCCAACAGGGACAAATCACCTGTGCGCAGGGCTTCAGTGACCAGGACAGCCCGGCCTATGTTAAAGACCGCATCTGCTCGTGAGACCGACTCAGGCAAGACCGAGCGCGCCACCTTGGTCGGCAGGTCGACTTCCGGTTTGACAATGACCAGGGTCAACGGCGGCAGGTCGAAGCGGCGCGCAATGATCTCAGGGCCACGGCAGACCGAAGCCACCAGCCCGCCCATCAGCGCCGGGGCAACGTTATCGGGGTGGCCCTCGAGCGCGGTCGCCACCTTGAGCAGTTCTGTTTCAGTGATCGGGTTTTCAAGCAGGGCATTGGCTGCCGCCAGCCCACCAACGATGGCCGCCGCGCTGGAGCCCAGCCCGGAACTGAGCGGGATGCCGTTTTCGGTAAAAATTTTCACAGCCGCGGGCGCTTTTTGGCCGCAGATCTCAAAAAGGTGCAGGAAAGAACGGGTCAACAGGTTATCGGTCGAACCATTGAGCAAACCTGTGCCCTCGCCGCTGGCGTTGAACTGCAAACCGGGCTCAAAAGAAGCAGACACTTCAATGCGAATGTGATTCCAGATGTCGAGCGCCAGGCCGAGACAATCGAACCCTGGCCCAAGGTTGGCCGATGTGGCGGGGATGTGGACAATGTGCATGAGTAAGTTTGCCTTTTTCACATTATAATCGCGCCAATCTTTTTTCCCTGGAGTTTTATCATGGCTTATCAAGGCATTTTACATCGTTACGGGCAATTGCTCGACCTGCCCGCACATACCCAACCGGTTTCGCTGCTGGAAGGCAACACGCCGCTCATCCCGCTGCCGCGCCTGGGGCGCGAATTGGGCTGCGAGCTCTTCGTCAAGTTCGAAGGCTTGAACCCAACCGGTTCCTTCAAAGACCGGGGCATGACCGCCGCGATCAGCGAAGCGGTCGGGCGCGGCGCGCAGACTGTGATCTGTGCCTCGACCGGCAATACGGCCGCTTCGGCCGCCGCCTATGCCGCCCGTTCAGGTCTGCGCGCGATTGTGCTTATCCCTGAAGGCAAAGTGGCGATGGGTAAACTGGCCGGGGCCGTGGCCTACGGCGCGGAGGTCATCCAGGTTCAGGGTTCGTTCGACGATGCCCTTTCGCTGGTGGTCGAGATCACCCAGAAGACACAGATCGCGCTGGTCAATTCGATCAACCCATACCGCATCGAGGGCCAAAAGAGCGCTGCTTTTGAAATTTGCGACGATCTGTCTCATGCGCCCGATTGGCTGTGCCTGCCGGTCGGCAATGCCGGAAACATCACCTCGTACTGGGCCGGATTCAAGCAGTACAACCAACTCAAGGCCAGCGGCCTGCCACAGATTTTGGGCGTACAGGCGGCAGGCGCTGCTCCGCTGGTGTTGGGCCACCCAGTCGACAAGCCCGAGACCGTGGCGACAGCCATTCGCATTGGGCGGCCGGCGCGGGGCGAGGAAGCCCTCGAAGCGGCCCAAGAGTCGAACGGCATGATCATCGCCGTTTCGGATGCCGAAATTCTTTCGACGCAAAGAATCCTGGCCAGCGAGGGGATTTGGGTCGAACCGGCTTCGGCAGCCGGGCTGGCCGGTTTAATGGCGAGAACGGCTGCGGGTGAACTCGATCCGCGCGGGAAAAAGATCGTCGTGGTGTGCACCGGTCACGGGTTGAAGGATCCGGCGATCATCACCGAGTCGTTCGAATCCCCAAAAATCATTGCTGCGACTTACAGTGCGCTTTCAGATATAATTTTGGGCGCAGTGTGATATATTTGTGACATGTTTGGAAGGGTACTCCTTTCACCTCAGCAAGTTTGTTCGGGGTCTTCGCTTTTGCAGGTGTTGCGGAGCTATCATGATGCCGGTCAATACGCATTGGTAAAAGTGTGCCGGACAGACGAGCAGATCAGCTTTTTGGTTGCGAACGGGGACCTTTGGCCCACCTGTATCGTTTCAGGCGCATCTTGCACCGTGGGCGCTACTGCCCAAATCCTCCACTCGGACTGGACGGGCACAACGCTCACACATGGGCCCTTATCTGTTTTTGCATTACGCGCCGCCAAAATTTGTTTTTCCACATCTCCCCCGCCAGAAGTCAAGCGACTCTCAGCGGGGGATTTTTATGACTTAAAGAATCGTTACCAGCAGGCAGACCAGGCAGGCTTGTTGTGGGCGCGGTGCGCGGACGATGAGTTTTTCGCTTTTATCCCAGGAGCAGGCAAAAATATCGATCAGGTTGCCAATATGGCGGTTGGTGAATTGGTGGCCGACCCGATTTTGGTTGCAACTGTGATCGAGACCCGTTGTGAAGAAATACAGGCGGCATATTTTCCTTTTTTTGCGGATCTAGAAACCTGGCAGGAATATCGACTGCACCGCTATTTTTGTGAGATGAGCGAAGCGGTTTTTCGCCGTTACGGTGAGCTGACCGGCAGGGTCATGGTTCAGGCATTGGCGCGGTCGGTCAATCTTTTCACGGCAAACTATTCCTGGCCGGTTGAAATTAGAATGGGAACGGTGATCGACTGCCTGGCATTGCCCGACCTGAAGCAATACCGCCAGACTTACCAATATATCCTTTCGCACATGCTTCGGCAGGCCGCCGCGTCTGTTGGAAACAAGCTGGTAGGTTTCATGCTGGCTGATTACGTAAACAGTACGCCAGAAAAATGCCGCGCTGAAATTGTAAATTTGCTGCCTGAATCGTACGCCTTTTTAGCCCCGGTCGGAGAATCCACCCATGCCTGATTCGACAAACTCAAAAAAACAAGAGTTGATTCTTTTCCTGCTGTTGATGTTTTTGTTGTTACTAATTTTTGTCTGGGTTTACCTGGTTGCGCCGTTTGCCGGGATGGGCAATGACCTGGTTCTCAACCTGATCTATCTGGTTTTCTCAGTTTACCCGGTTGTTATTCTGCGGCGGATATTGGGTTTTTATGACAGCAGCGATTTGCCGCGCCGGATCTGGCTCAATCTTTTTATTGGCTTTGGGTTGTTTTTTGTCGGGGATGCGGCCTGGTCTGTCTGGAACATGGTTTTGGGCGAGGTACCAACGCCATCCGCGGCTGATATTTTTTACATCCTGGCTTATGTTTTCCTGACGGCAGGGCTTTTACGCCAGTATCAACTGATCTTCTTGTCCAGCCCAAAGCAGGTGGCGATTTCGTCGGTTCTTCTTTGGGTTTTGTCGATAGCAGGAGCAGTGGGAATTGTCTTCCTGCGTTCGGGGGCTTTTTATCTTGGCGACTTCATCGAATACCTTTATCCTGTGCTCGATTTACTTCTGGCGATGGTTGCTTTTTACCTGATGCGCACCTTCCAGCAAGGCTCCCTGGGACGCCCGTTGTGGGGGTTCCTGGCGCTATTTGTGGCCGATTTTGTCTATGCCTGCCTGGTGCAGTCGGGAGGCTATTCTTTTATCGTCAACGATGCCGATTATGGCCGATTGATCTCAGATGTGGCTTATAACCTGTCTTACATTGTGTTTGCCCTCGGCTTTTGGGGACATTACGCCACGCTCAAATATGGTTCAGAACCAGTCTGATCATTTTGCGTGAATCAAAACGGCGCGGATTAGTCCGCGCCGTTTTGATTCTTTGCAGGGCTACTGATTGTTATTTTTGTCCGCGTCGTAGGCTTTTACGTCGGCAACAGCTTTCTTGACATTGACAAAGGGCAGGATGATCAGACCGGCTATAAAGAAGAAAATCAGCGCGAGCAAGGCCGGTCGCAGGCTGCCGAATGCCTGGTTCATCAGGCCAAAGACGAGCGGGCCGATCCAGGATGTGCCGCGTTCTGAGACTTCGTAGAAAGAATAGTATTCGGCTTCTTTGCCGGCCGGAATCATTTGGGCGAATAAACTGCGGCTGATGGCCTGGCTGCCGCCCATGACCAGCGCAATGAAAAACCCGACAATGTAAAACTGAGTGACGCGGCTGTCGCCGTACAGGCCAACATAGGTATAGATTACAACTGCCGACCAGATGACCAGGCTGACGATGATCGATTCTTTGGCTCCGATTTTGCCCGCCAAACGCCCCCAGAGAAGCGCGCCGCCGAAGGCTACGAACTGGATCATCAGGATGACGATGGTCAGTGTGCCCTGGTCCACTTCCAGACCGCCATTGATGAGCGGGGCCGCTGCGAAAGTGGCTGAGACCGCGATCACCGTCTGAATGCCGTCATTGTAAAGAAAATAAGCCAGCAGGTATTTGAGCGTTTCGGGGAAGTGCCTGACTTCGCGCAGAGTTTGCCTGAGCTGTTTGAAACCAATGCCGATATAGTTTTCGCCCGGCGGCAGGGGGCGGGCTGCCCGGCGTGGACGAAGCCTTGCCCAGGTAATGAGCGAGAATCCCAGCCACCACAGCCCAGCCGAGGCGAGATTGATCCGTACTGCCAGGTCTGTCGGAACCCCCAGTGTTTCCCGAAATTGGTAGAACGCCAGGTTCAACAGCAGCAGCAATCCGCCGCCCAGATAACCCATCGCCCAACCGTAAGATGAGACGCTATCGCGTTTGTCTTCGCTGGCAATATCGGGCAGGTAGGAATTATAGAAAACCATGGCCGCGCCAAAAGCCAGGTTGGCGATGATGTACAGCAAGCCGCCCAGCCACCACAAGTTCCCGGTAACCACGAAAAGACCGATGGTTGCCAGCGCGCCAAGCGTGGCAAAAATCTGCATCATCCTCTTGCGCATTTGCGAGTAATCTGCAATTGCGCCCAGCATGGGCAGGAACAAGACCTGCAGTCCGACCGAAATCGAAACGCAGTAAGGCAGGAAGGAGTCAGGAGCAATTTGTAATCCACCCAGGCTGGCCGTTAAGTTATATTGCGCGGCAATAGACTCGGTCCACTCAAAGCCGTTTTTAGCGAGAAATTCAAGTTTGGCAGCATCGCGGGCGAGTGAGGCCAGGTAAGGCCCTAGGAAAACCGTCCCAACGGTGGTGCTGAAGGCTGAATTGGCCCAGTCGTACATGCCCCAGCCAAAAATTTCCCTTTTGTCGTTGGGCTGGGGAGTTTGTTCTACTGCCAGTGAGTGGCTCATAATGTCTCCGGGTGGCGCGAGGTTGGCAGGTAAAGAACGCCATTTACGAACAGACTGAGTATACAATTTTTTTTCAGAAAAGTTAAATTTAATATGAACTTTTACCGTTTGTTAAGAGGTTGTTATCTTTCTGTTATTCGCTTGAAATGAGGCTGTACGATTATAAAAAGAGCCTTATGTTAGCATAACAGCATGAAGAGTGACCCGTTTTGCCTGTTTGATGCTGCCAATAGCAAATGGCAGGTTTTGTCTCTCGACCAGTTTGTGATCGCCCTGCAAACCTTTCAGGGCGATTTCCAGACTTGTGTTTTAGAGATTGAACCTGTGCGTGGCGCGCGCGCCAACCTGGCGGCATTGTTGGTGCGCGGACAGGTGATTAATCTTTATAAAGTTGACAGGCAGTCCACCCGCCTGGATTCAAGGGATTTGATGGCCGCTTTGCCGGGCGGTCGATCTGCTTTACGTATGCGTGTCCTGGTTTTGACCCCTTATACTGCCCGCCTGGTAAAAATATTGCTCGAACAACGCGGAAACGAAACCTCTGCAAGCATAAAGTCGGAGCACCTGGAACAGGTCGTCGATGGGGCCTTGCAAAGCCCGGCGCCGCTGCTCCTGCATGCATCCTGGCCCAGCGCGCAGGGGTTGGCGATCTTGCCGGGCAGCGGACTGCCTCCGCGCCATGCCCTGTTCATTGCATCCAACCAGATTTTGCACAGCGCGGGAGGTATGAACGCTCTCTATGGATGGAAGGAGCCGGCCTGCCGTGTCCGCCTGTACCGCAGCCAGGAAATTACCCCGGCCTGGCAGGAATATTTTCTTCACTTTGCTTTCAGTTGGCTGGCAGGTTATTTGCTTGGCCGCTACGAGGAACTAACGGGACGTTTGTTGTCGAATGCAATCATTCGCGACCTAAATTTCACAACTTCGGCAAATGGTTGGAATATCAGTGTGTCGGCCACAAATATTACCGACCAGGCTGTTTTTTCTTCCCCTCAGGAGGCCGGACAAGTTTACCAGCGCCTGCTTGGCATACTCCTTCATCACGCAGGGCCCATGCTCGGCGTAAGCCTGACCGATATGATCCTGCGTGAAGGACTGGCGCGTTTGCAAGCGCCGTACCGCCTGGTTTACGAACAATTCCGGACCTATGAGCCTGCTTGATTTTCTGAATTAACCCATACGCCCGGTGATGTAGGCTTCGGTCAGCTCCTGCTTGGGGCGGGTGAACATTTCGGTGGTTTCAGAGAACTCGACCAATTCGCCCAGCCAGAACAGGCCGGTAAAATCGGAAACGCGCGCGGCTTGCTGCATATTGTGGGTGACGATGACGATGGTGTATTTTTGCTTCAGTTCGGCAATCAATTCTTCGATGTGCAGGGTGGCGATCGGGTCGAGGGCTGAAGTCGATTCATCCATCAGGATGACTTCGGGCTGGATGGCCAGCACACGGGCGATGCACAGGCGCTGCTGTTCGCCGAGTGAAAGGCTCATCGCGTCGTCTTTGAGCTTGTCTTTGACATCATCCCACAGGGCGGCGGCTTCGAGGCTGCGCTGGATGTTCTCTTCGAGACTGGCTTTGTCGCTTTTCATGCCCAGCACGCGCGGCCCAAAGGCAACGTTGTCGTAAATGGATTGCGGAAATGGGTTGGGCTTTTGGAAGACCATTCCCACGCGTTTGCGCAGATCGACCACATCCACATCGGGGGCATAGATGTTTTTCCCATCCAGTAAGATTTCCCCTTCCACCCGTGTGTTGGCAATGGTGTCGTTCATGCGGTTCAGGCAGCGCAAAAAAGTGGACTTACCGCAGCCGGAGGGGCCAATCAGCGCAGTCACCTTGTTGGGTAAAACATTCATGCTGATGTTGGTTAAGGCGGGTTTCGAACCATAATAGAAGTTCACATTTCGGATAGAGAAAACATATTCAGGCATGGCTTCAGTTTAACAGAGATTTTTTCATTCTTTGGGCCTAAATAGTATCGTCTCTTTAGGAATTTCTGTGATGAGCCTCCGCATTTTGCGGCAATTATCAGAGAACAACAGTATTGTTTTGTTTTTTGCCGGGTTGAAACGGGTATAATTCAGCCCGATGAAAAAACAACTCTTTTTGATATTGTTCCTGCTTTTTTCTTTGGGCGCCTGCGCTGAAATGGAGGCGCGAGCCGCCGCCGACAGTGGCGATGCGATTTATATAGAAAACAAAGGCTCAGACACGATGGTTAACCTGGCGCTGGCCTGGGCCGAGCGTTACCAGGATACTCGCGACGGGGTCCAGATTTCCGTGACCGGTGGTGGTTCTGGCACCGGGATTGCCGCCCTGCTTAATGATACAGTTGACCTGGCGAACGCCTCCCGGCAGATTAAAGATGAAGAAGTTGAAACAGCGCGTGGCAACGGGGTTGAGCCGGTTGAATTTGTGGTAGCGCGCGATGCAATTGCTGTGATTGTCCATCCGGAAAATCCGGTCAACGCCTTGACTTTGGAGCAGATTTCAGATATTTATAGTGGCTTGATCAATAACTGGAGTGAAGTCGGCGGTGAAGATCGTCCGATTGTGCGCCTTTCACGCGAAACCAACTCAGGGACGCATGTTTATTTTCTCGAAGTGGTTTTACGCCTGGGTGAGAAAGACAACAAAGCCTTCTTCGCACAGAATACGCTCTTGCTTCCGTCTTCGGAGGGGATCATTCACGAAGTACGCCAGAACCCGAATGCGATTGGCTACGATGGGTTGGGCTATGTCCCGCATGATCTGAAGGTGTTGGCGATTGCCCAAAAAACAGGCGCGGCCTATGTGCGTCCATCCATCGAAACGGTCAACTCTGGCACCTACCCGATCGCGCGTGATTTATATATTTATACGGCGGGCCAGCCTGAAGGGGCTACCCGGGAATACCTGGACTGGATTTTCTCTGAAGAAGCCCAAACCATCGTTTCAGACCTGGGCTTTGTGCCGGTTGGCGCGCTACACTATCCATAAACTCAAGAACTGGTAAACAGTAAATAAATGGAAAAAGACCTCTCCCTGAGCGAATTCATCATCACCCGCCTGATTAAGGCATCCGGTTATTCGGCCATCGTTTTTGTCACCCTGATCTTTTATTTTCTCTTGCGAGAAGGTCTGCCCACCTTGGGGGAAGTTGAACTGGGCAACCTGTTCAGTGCCCGCTGGTATCCGATCGAATCATATTATGGCATTCTGCCGCTGATCTCCGGTTCGCTGATCGTGACGGTGGGCGCAGCGCTGGTGGCCATCCCGTTCGGTCTGGGGACAGCGATCTTCATCGCCGAGATCGCCCCACGCTGGGCGCGCGAGATTCTCAAGCCGCTGGTGGAACTGCTCGGCGGCCTGCCTTCGGTTGTGCTGGGATTTTTGGGAATTCTCGTCCTTGCGCCCAACCTGCGGATTTTTCTCGATCTGCCGACCGGTCTGACAGCCCTGGCCGGGTCGTTGCTTCTGGGTGCAATTTCCATCCCAACGGTGGTTTCGGTGGCGGAGGACGCGCTTGATTCCGTTCCGCGCTCGTACCGTGACGCCGCTCTGGCGCTTGGCGCAACCCGCTGGCAGACGATCTGGCGGGTGACGCTCCCGGCGGCGCGCTCCGGTGTTTTGACGGCCATCATGCTGGGGGTTGGACGCGCCATCGGCGAAACCATGACCGTGATGATGGTCACGGGCAATGCCCCGGTGCTGGCAACCGGTTTATCTGCCCTTTTCTCGCCGGTGCGCACGATGACGGCCACCATCGCTGCCGAAATGGGCGAAGTTGCCAGCGGCAGTGTCCATTATCACACCTTGTTCTTCATTGGTATGGTTCTCTTCATTATTTCGTTGGTGGTGAACGTAACAGCTTCGAGCGTGGTCTTCAGGCAGAAAAAACGCGCAGAAAGGGTGCTTTCATAATGAATCGCAACCTCGCACAACGTTTTGGTTTTGGCCTGCTGACTACAATTGCCTTTTTAACCGTCCTGCCCATCATCCTGATCCTTGGATATATCATCGTTCAGGGGGCGCCGGCCATTTCGTGGGAATTCATCACTGGCTACCCGTATGGTGGAATGCGTTCCGGCGGCATTTGGCCCGCCATAGTTGGCACATTTTACCTGACGGTCGGCACAGCCATTTTTTCGGTGCCGCTGGGGGTTGCGGCGGCTATTTACCTTTCGGAATATGCTGCCGACAACACCCTGACGCGCATCATCCGTTTGGCCATAATCAACCTTTCGGGTATTCCCTCGGTGGTATATGGCTTGTTCGGCCTGGGCCTGTTCGTGTTCTTCCTGAAATTTGGCACCAGCATCCTTTCGGCCTCGCTGACGCTTTCGATCATGACCCTGCCGGTCATCATCAGCACAGCCGAAGAAGCCCTGCGGGCTGTGCCACAGGCCTTTCGCACCGTTTCGATTTCGGTTGGTGCGACCCGCTGGCAAACCATTCGCCGGATCGTTCTGCCCGAAGCGCTGCCCGGCATCATCACCGGTATCATTCTGGGATTAAATCGCGCTGCCGGGGAGACAGCTCCGATCCTGTTCACCGGGGCGGCTTTTTTTCTGCCGCGCTTACCCGGCTCGCCCTTCGATGCAACCATGGCCTTGCCTTATCACCTGTTCGTGATTTCGACCCAAATCCCTGAAATGCCTTTCCAGATTCAGTATGGCACGGCGCTGGTTTTGATCACCTTTGTGGTGATGATGAACATGCTGGCCAACTTTGTCCGTTCCCGCGCTCGCGCGCGCCGCCAATGGTAGCGACATGAAAATCGACATCGAAAACTTTTCCCTGCAATATCAGGATGGTACCGAATCGCTGCGCAATATCAATCTGGAGATTGCCGCCAATGCCGTCACCGTCTTATTTGGCCCGGCGGGCGGCGGAAAATCGTCCCTGTTGCGTTGCTTAAATCGCCTGAACGATCTGGCCGACGTGCAGAAAATGTCCGGGCGCATCCTGATCGATGGGCAGGATATTTTTGACCCCAAGACAGATGTCACGGCCTTGCGCCGCAAGGTTGGAATGGTGTTTGCCCGTCCGGTTGTTTTGCCCATGTCCATTCGTCAGAACCTGACCTATGGGTTGGAACTGGCCGGGGAGCGGCGGCCGTCCAAACTCGACGAAGCCGTTGCCCGTAGTCTCAAACAAGCCGCGCTGTGGGATGAAGTCCATGACCGGCTTGATGACCCAGCCATAGCCCTTTCTGGTGGGCAGCAGCAGCGTCTGTGCCTGGCGCGTTCTTTGGCCTTGCAGCCTGAAATTATCCTGCTGGATGAGCCTACCAGCGGCCTCGATCCGATTTCGACGGGCAAGGTTGAAGCCTCGTTGCAAGAGTTGAAGAAAGACTATACAATTATTTTGGTGCCGCACTCCGTCCAACAAGCCGCCCGTACAGCCGATCATGCCGCCTTCTTCTTGCAGGGTGAGTTGATTGAATACGGTGATGGCGCGGAAGTTTTTACCACCCCAAAACAAAAACGAACTGAAGATTACATCACCGGCAGGTTTGGATAAATTCATGCCCGAAAAAATATTGACGATTGAAGACAAACCCGCGTTACAAGAGACCCTGGCCTATAACCTTGAAAAACAAGGCGATAGGCCAGATTGAAATCAGCGGCCCGGCGCTTTCGTTCGCCATTCCCTGTATTTCGCGTGACGTATTACCTTTATAATTAAATTTAGGGAGAATGCTTATGTCATTCACAAATGGATACGCCCTCGTTATCGGTGTTGGCAAATACCAGTACATGAGCAACTATAATGTGCCGATTGCGGCCAAAGACGCCGCCGCTGTTGCCGAGACGCTCCAAACCCCCGCCATTTGCGGTTACCCGGCGGACCAGGTTATCTTGCTGACCGACCAGGCGGCCACGCGCGCCGCGCTGCTCTCTGCATTGGAAACCCTGGCCGCCAAAATAGACGCGGACAGCACCCTGTTCCTTTTTTTTGTTGGTCATGGCGTCTATGGCAGCGATGGCAATTACTACCTGGCCACCCATGACAGCCAGTTGCAGGGCAAACAAGTCCTCGCCGGGACGGGAGTCAGCGATGCCGAACTGCTCGACAAACTGCGCCAGATCAAGGCCAGGCGGATGCTGCTGGTTATCAATGCCTGCCACTCTGGAGAACTCTCTCCCAGCTTTGACATTGGCGATGAAACCCTCGACAGCCAGCCGCCTCCCCAGAAACTGGCCGACGCAGTTCTCTCGACCGGTGAAGGCCGTATTACCATCACGGCCTGCCGCCCCGAACAAAAATCATGGATTGGCGTCGGCAGCCTGAGCATTTTCACCAAAGCGGTTGTGGATGGACTTAAAGGCGGCGCGCCCAATAATCGCGGCTATATCAGCGCATTTGGACTGTACGAACATGTCTACTTTGAATCGAAAGATGGCGCACAAGCCCTGGGGTACGATCAGGAACCCGAACTGACTGTGCTCAAAGGTATCGGCCCCTTTCCGGTGGCGCTCTATCACGGCGCCAGCCAGCCGGGAACCTTCGACGTGGACGAATCCCTGCCGGGAGAAACGGCTGTCCGCCAGGTCAGCCCCGAAAAAAGCCGGCGCGTTTACCAACGCTATACGGCTACCCTGATCGGTGACGGCGCGATTGCGCAGGGCGATGGCGCAAAAGCGGTTGGGGCAGGTGGAAAATTACTCGACATTTCCGGAAAAGTTAGTGGAAATGTCATCTTTGGTGATAATGTCCGATATATTGGTGAAAACAAAGGTGCTGTAAAAGACGAAGAATAAACAATTCATCAAACCGATACTGAGCCTGTCGAAGTTCCGCGCAATCTGCGTTCCATTCCAAATCTTTACCAAAACTTCACAAACCCTTCACGCCCCCATCAAACAACCCTGATATAACCATCTCATGAGCAAAATCCTTGTCATTGATGACGAACCCGGCATTGTCAAATTAATCAGCGCCTACCTGAAACCGGAAGGCTACGAAGTGCTGACCGCCAGCGATGGAGAATCTGGTTTAAAGGCTGCCCGCGCCTTCAAACCAGATTTGATTCTGCTCGATATCATGCTGCCCGGCCTGGACGGCATCGAACTGCTGGCCCGCCTGCGCCGCGAGTCGGACGTATACGTTATCCTGCTGACCGCCCGCACCGAGGAGACGGATAAAGTTGTCGGCCTGACCGTCGGCGCGGACGATTACGTCACCAAACCGTTTAGCCCGCGTGAAGTGGTGGCGCGCATCAAAGCTGCCCTGCGGCGCATCAAGGCCGGCGCCAGCCCGGCGGATGAAATTTTGTCTTTCGAACATGTGCGCCTCGATACCGGCGCGCGCACCGTCAGTGTCGATAACCAACCTGTGGAGTTAACTGCCATCGAGTTTGACCTGCTGCGAGCCATTGCCGAAAACCGCGGCCGGGTGCTGACCCGCGAGCAATTGCTCGAGAAAGTCTGGGGCGGCAGTTACTACGGCGAAATGCGCGTCGTCGATGTCCACCTCGGGCATGTGCGTCAAAAGCTGGGGGTCGAGGGTCTGATCGCCACCGTGCGCGGGGTCGGCTATCGCTTCGAGGACCAGCCGCTTTAGCGGTAAAGAGTCAAAATGAAATCCATCCGCTCAAAATTGCTCTTTTCTTACCTGCTGGTTTTGCTGGTCGGGGTTGCAGTTACCCTGCTCTCGGTTTCTTTCACTTCCCGGTTTGCCTATAATCGGCAGATGATGGGCGGCCCCGAAGGCATGCATACGGGCCAGCAGCTAAATCCACTGCCACAACAACGCGCCCAAATGCAATTTACCAACTTCCGCGTCGCCGTACTCGAATCTTTGGGCTATGCGGTGCTGGCTGCTTCGTTGGTGGCTGTGCTGGTCAGCATTTTTCTTAGCGAGCGAATCGTTTCACCCTTGCGCATGATGACCCGCGCCACTGGGCGGATTGCCGCCGGACATTACGATGAGCGCATTGGCGTAGATGGCGAGGATGAACTCTCGCAACTGGCGGGCAGTTTTAACCAGATGGCCGGCCAGCTCGAGCTGACCGAATCGATGCGCCGCCGCCTGATCGGCGATGTGGCTCACGAACTGCGCACGCCATTGACCACCATCAAAGGATCGCTGGAAGGCTTGATGGATGGCGTTTTACAGCCCGACGCTGAGACCTATAGCCAAATTTTGGAAGAATCAGAACGCCTCGGGCGGCTGGTGGATGATTTGCAGGAACTCAGCCGGGTCGAGTCGGGAGCCTATACGCTGGACAGACAACCGGTGGATGTTGCCGCGCTGGCAGCAACTGCCGCCAAACGGCTTGCGCGTCAGTTTGACGAAAAGCGGATCACGCTCAGCCTCAGCCTGCCCGCTGATCTTCCACCGCTCCCCGCTGACGAGGACCGCATCTTGCAGGTGCTGACCAATCTACTAAACAACGCCCTGCAATACACACCCGCTTCTGGGAGCGTTACCGTTTCGGCGCAAAAAAACGCTGAATTTGTGCAATTCAGCGTTCAGGATAGCGGTGCCGGCCTTTCGCCTGCCGACCTTGAGTTGGTCTTTACCCGTTTTTACCGGGTCGATAAGTCTCGCTCACGCCAGGCGGGCGGCGGCAGCGGCATCGGCCTGACGATTGCCCGTCACCTGGTCGAAGCCCATGGCGGACGCATCTGGGTTGAAAGCCCGGGAGTGGGGCTGGGGAGCACGTTTTACTTTACCCTTCCCCGTTCCCGTTAAATCGGTTCATTGCCGCATCCAACCCGTCGGTCACCCAGGTCAGGGCGGCGTCGGCGGCTTTGTCGAGCAGCTCAGCCACCTGTTGCGATTCTTTTTGCGTGAAAGCCTGCAAGACATACGCGGCGGCGTCCATGCGTCCCGGCGGACGGTCGATTCCCAGCCGCAGGCGCGCAAAATCGGGCGTGCCCAGTTGCTGGATGATGGATGCGATCCCCTTTTGCCCGGCGGAACCGCCCGCAGGCCTCAGGCGCAGCGCGCAGAAGGGCAGGTCCAGGTCGTCGTGGGCCACCATCAGGTTTTCTTGCGGGATCTTATAAAAGCGGGACAATCCCTGCACCGCCTGGCCGGAGAGATTCATGAAAGTCTGCGGCTTGGCCAGGATGATTTTGCGGCCTTCGTACTGGGCCGTGGTGATGATCGCCTTCGACTGGACGCGCATCGAGCGCGCGTTGAGCCGTTCGATCAGCTTGTCGATCAGCATGAAGCCAATATTATGGCGCGTATCGCGGTATTCGCGCCCCGGGTTGCCGAGGCCGACGATGATGTAGGGTGGGTTTTCAGGCATAGTGTCCGATTTCGAAAGTTTGGCAAACAGCTCTCTTAAAAACATGCCAACAGTTTAACCTGCCTGGCAAAAATAGCATAGGCTTTGTTGAGCCTGATTACCGCGACTCGAAGAAATCAAAAAACTCCGGCTTGTTTCCCGGAGTTTTTTTGATGGGCCGATTCTACTCTTGATGAACGCTTCCAGAACCGATGATGGTTTTCGAGACTTTGGCCTGGCCCTGGTAAGCGATATCCCCGCTGCCGGTGATTTTGGCAGTCAATCGCTCTGATGCCCAGACCGAGATATTCCCGGCGCCGGTGATGCTGGCCTGCACTTGCTCGCACTCCAGGCTTTGCGCCTCGATTCTGCCTGAACCGTCAATGGATACCTGCGCTGCGACGCTTTTACCGGCGATCAGGTATTTGCCGCTTCCTTCAATACGCAGGCTGGTTGTTTTTGCCGCGATATTGTCGAAGCGCATCTTCCCGGCGCCGTTGATGGTTGCGCTGAGCTGGTTGGCTTCAATTTCCTCGACCGCAATTTCGCCCGATCCGTTGATGCGAAAAGTTAGCGTTTCGGCATTTATTGCTTCCGATTCAACATCCCCTGAACCGTTGATGGTCACTGCGCTGATGCTTTTGGCGCTCAAGTGGATCAGGATCTCTTCTGTCGGCCTGATGCTTGTGAACTCAGGCTCCAGATAGATGGATAAAATACCATTTTCGACCCTGGTGTGGATGTAGGGCAGCAAGTTGTCCTCCGCGCTGATTTCCAGGCTTTCGGTTTCATCCTGGGTCAGCACCAGCCGGGCCGGGACGGATAGAACGACTTGCTCGAAACCTTTTACTTTGCGTGTTTCACTTATCAGTTTTCCCGAACCGACGATCATATTCATGCCGCAGGCGTTCAGGAACAAGGCTGTGATGGTAAGGAGGGGTAAGAGAAGGGTTTTCATTCTGCATTCCTTATGTGTCGATTAGTTGATTTGTGTGTCTGCCGGGTTTTCACGCCGCAGAAAGTGCATTCCAACCAGCAGTGCGCCGGTAAGCACCAGCATGCCCGGTACGGCAAAGCGCAGGATGGTTGTGTTGAACAGGCTGACAAACGAAGTCAGGAAGAAGCCAAGCCCGGCGATGCCAATCAGAATCATCGCCGCTGTGCTTGCACCTTTCGACCGATTGGAAATCCCAACCACCAGAAGTCCCAGCCCAACAGCCAGCGGTTCTACCGGCCACAGGATTGCCCATGCGCCCCATAAACCGGTAATGTTGCAGAAGGCCAGCACCAACCCATTTGCCCCGATAATGATGGCGGGGATGGCCAACCCGGATACGCGCATAAAAACGGCTGAGAGGCCGAATCCGAGCGCTACAGCCAGCACTACCAGCGGCCAGGCCAGCGCCCAAATGCCCCAGTTACCGGTCAGGCTGGCAAACATCAGAATACCGCCCGTGGTCAGAACGGGGATGCCGGGGATGAAGAAGGCGCCCAGGCCGGGGCGGGCAATTGCCAGGAAGCCGGGAGCGGTTAGGGCCAGCCCTGCCAGCAAGACTACCAGCGGCCACATGCGCCAGGCCTGGGTGCTCAGAAACAGGTTGCCGATCAAGGTCAACCCGCCAATTGCGAGCAGGCCAATGCCGAAAATCAGGGAGAGAATGCGTTCAGTTTTCATTTTTCAATCCTTTGTGCCGCCTTTTTAGGCGTGTTGAACAAACCCGGCAGGCTGACCGCCGGTTAATAAACAGGGTTATGAATTTGGTCTTATCTGAACAGGGATACGATGATGGATAGTGAGCAGGTCAGACCAGCCATGAGCATTGCCAGTGCTCCCAGGGCCATGCCGCCGATGCGTCCCCAGGTCGGGATTTCCTCGCGCGGACGCTCATTGAGCTTGTTTGGCAGGTAGATGGCCACGCCGACGATCAGCGGCACGAACATCCACAAGAAAGACCAATCGTCCCAGCGCCCGGTGATGGAAGAGTAGGCCAACAGCATGCCATTTCCGAAAACGATGATGCTGGGAACCAGCAGCCAGGGAGATTGGGTTCCCCAACCGATGAAGGCCAGCAATCCTGCAACCAGGAAAATCTCAAAAGTCCAGCCATAGGCAAAGACATTTGTTTGGCTGATCGTCCCGGCAATGGCTGCCATCAGGTTGAAGACTGTCATCAGGATCAGGCTGACAAAGACTGCCGAGATCGGGCTGATCGGCCTGGGGGTAAAGCGCTTCAAGACGCTGGTTACCTGTCCCATTGACGGCTGGACGGCTGGACGCAAGTCCATGTTGGTGTCGGCATCTGCAAAACGATGGTCGCTGATTTGTTGCCGCGCTGCGCCCGAGAAAACCACCTGGGACTGGAATCCGCTTGGCGGCGGCACGATCAGCCGCGGGGAGTCGGATATCTTTTTATCCAGTACTTGTTGCATGGCCGCTGCCATTTCTTCCGCGCGCTGGTAGCGATCCTGAGGGTCTTTTGCCAGGGCCTTCAGGATAATATGCTCCAATTCACGCGGCAGTGATGGGTCCACCTGGCTTGGCAGAGGCAGCGGATCGTTCAGGTGTTTCATCAAAATCGCCAGGGGTGTGTCGGCTTCGAAGGGCGTATAACCGGTCAGCATTTCATAGAAGACGATGCCGAGTGAATAGATGTCGCTGCGCTCGTCGCAGGTGCCCTTAAAGCCCTGCTCGGGAGCCATGTAATTGAGCGTGCCCATCAGCGCGCCAGAAACGGTGTATTGGGTACTGCCGACGATCTGGGCGATGCCGAAATCGGTCAGCACGGCCTGGCCGCGTTTGGTCAGCATGATGTTGGCGGGTTTGATATCGCGGTGGATGATGCCCTCTTTGTGGGCGTAACCCAGCCCACCCAGCACCTCAACCAGGATGCGCAGGATTTCAGACAGAGGCATCCGTTCGCCGCGAACACGATACTCATTCAATCGCGCGCGCAGGGTGTCGCCTTCGAGCAGTTCCATCACCATATAGTGCTGGTCGTCCTGCACATCGAAATCGAAGACCTGCACAATATTCGGGTGCCGCAACCCTGAAACAGCGTGCGCCTCGCGCCGGAAGCGGGCCAGGAACTCATCCTGTTCCACCAGGTCTGATCGCAAAACTTTCAAGGCAACATAACGGTCAAGCTGCGGATGATAGCCTCTGAAAACCTGAGCCATCCCGCCGCGCCCAAGCGCATCGAGAATGCGATATTTTCCGAGTGTTTGACCTTCGAGTGTTTGTGGTGACATGGCGGCTCTCCAAATAAATCTGCGCAGATAATATCATCTGCGCACAAAGGTTACCTATAATCTGGCTAACGCAGCCCTACTGGACAGGCGAGAATGGGGAATAAATTTGACCTACGGCGCAGTTAGCTTGTATCCCAGCCCGCGAATCGTCACCAAAAGCAGCGGCGCGTTCGGGTCGATTTCGATTTTCGTCCTCAGCCGCCGCACCAGATTCTCGATCTGATATTCGAAAACGCCCGACTGGTACTCTGCCCAGACGGCCCGGCCAATATCATCTTTCGAACAAACCTTGCCGCGGTTGTCATATAGATATGCTGCCAGCGCAAATTCTTTGGGCGAGAGCGTCAACAAACGACGGTTAAGGCGGACTTCTCCTGCCGGAGCGTTGACTTCCAGCTCCGGGAAGGGCGATTCGCGCGTGGTCGTATCCGGGTCGCGGAATGTGAAGGTCACATCGCCTACCAGTACCTGGTCGCCATCCCGCAGTTGGGCGCTGCCCTGAATCCGTTCGTTGTTTAAAAATGTCCCGTTGGTGCTTTCCATATCTTCCAGAAAAACCTTGCGTCCCTCGCGCCTGATTTGAGCGTGCTCGCGAGAAGCCCGGTTGCTCAGAATTACAACGCCGCTCTCCATCGCTCGTCCCAGGATGGTGACTTCATTTTCAAGCAGGTGTTCATTCCCGAGGGGATCTTCCAGGTAAGGTGTGTTTTTTGACATGGTGCTCTCCAGACGCAATTTGTTCAAGTATAGTATAAAATTGCGCTATGAACATAAGCATCCTTACATATGGTTCGCGCGGCGATATTCAGCCTTTTCTTGCCCTGGCTGTTGGCTTGCAAAAAGCCGGCCACAACCCCACCCTGGTTGGCCCGCAGCGGTTTGCTGGTTTTGTGGCAGCCCATTCCATTTCTTATGTTCCCTTGCCTGGCGACCCCGAAGAACTGAGCAAGGCTTTCAATAAAGCTGGCTCCAATCCGCTGCGCATGATTACTTCCATGCGCAGCCATGTTCTGGATATTGCTCCCCAGGTTGTCCGCCAGATACTCCTGGCGGCCCAAAATGCCGATTTGTTGATCCATTCCTTTGCTTTTACCACCGGCGGCCACAGCCTGGCCCGTCAGATCGATATCCCCGACGTTTCCATTCAAACCTTTCCCATGTTTGCTCCCACCCGAGACTACCCGGCCGTGGCCTTCTCACCCCTGGGCAAGCTGGCGAATCGCTTTTCCCACTGGTTTTCCACCCAGATTTTCTGGCATGTCGGCAACATGGGGTTTCGGCAAATTCAGCATCTGCTGCCGGATACTTTTCCTCGTACTTTATATTGGCCTTTTGCCAATCCCAACGAGCGGCTTCGCACCCCTTTGCTGTTCGCTATTAGCCCCAGCGTGCTCCCACCTTCGGCAGATTGGCCCGCCAACGTTTCGAGCACCGGTTACCTATTCCTTGACGAAGAAAACTACCAGCCGCCCCAGGCCTTGACCGATTTCCTGGCGGCTGGCCCGGCCCCTGTCTGTGTTTCCTTTGGCAGCATGGTGCATCAAGATGCCGAGAAAAACGGCAAAATCCTGCTCGATGTTTTTGCGCAAAAGCGTGAGCGCGCCATCATCCTGACCGGCTGGGGTGGCTGGCAGGTTGACCCTGCTCCTGAAAACATTCTCTATTTAGAGTCTGCCCCGCATTCCTGGCTTTTGCCGCGCTGCAAGAGTTTCATTCATCATGGCGGGGCGGGTACAACCGCTGCCGGTTTGCGCGCTGGTATTCCGGGGGTTGTCATTCCCCATGCCGCCGACCAGCCCTTCTGGGGGAGGCGTGTACATACGCTTGGTGTGGGTCCCGCCCCGATCCCGATCAACAAATTGAGGGCGCCTCGCCTTTTGGGCGCGTTGGCTGTGGCTGAAGCCCCTTCTGTAATTTCGGCGGCTCGAATCCTTGGGGCGCATATCTGCGCAGAAAACGGCGTCCAGGCGGCCATTTCGCTGATTGAACAAGAACAATCCGCCTTCAAATCAAGGAAAAAATATTGCCAACCTTAAAGAATTCGATTCTGGCAAGAATCCTCTTGACTCAATCCCGATAATGCATATAATTCGGCTTCGCTGTACAAAACAAAGAAGTTTGCAAGAGAGTTGTCTGACAAAAACAAACGAGTTTCTGAAATTGGTCTGACAAAAACCTTGACAAAACAAACGGCTTGCATATAATAAATAAGCCAGTCACGAAGAACGATTTCGTCCCCAAGACAGATCGATAACAATTGAGAGAGCAACCAGTCCCGCCAGAGACGCCTAGCCGTCTGGTAAAGCAGTCTGGCGAGCCGATGTTGAAGTATACGACATCGGTAAATTTGTCTCTCGAAAGCTCTTGACAGGCCAACTTGATGCGGGTAAAATACCGCCCGCTCGGTTTACAGAACCTTGACAACTGAAAAGTGATAGGAAGTACGACAAACCCTGTCGTTTTAACTCCGTAACTTAACACCCGTAAGGGTGAAAAAAATTTTTGCGGAGAGTTTGATCCTGGCTCAGGATGAACGCTGGCGGCGTGCCTAATACATGCAAGTCGAACGAAGAGCTTTTGTAGTAATACAGAGGTTTCTTAGTGGCGAACGGGTGAGTAACGCGTTGGTGACCTACCCCAAAGTGTGGGATAACAGTCCGAAAGGATTGCTAATACCTCATGTGGCCTTCGGAATTAGAAACCGATTTCTAAAGGAGTAATCCGCTTTGGGAGGGGCCTGCGTCCCATCAGCTAGTTGGTAGGGTAAAAGCCTACCAAGGCGATGACGGGTAGGGGACCTGAGAGGGTGGCCCCCCACAATGGAACTGAAACACGGTCCATACACCTACGGGTGGCAGCAGTAGGGAATATTGGGCAATGGGCGAAAGCCTGACCCAGCAACGCCGCGTGTGCGATGAAGGTCTTCGGATCGTAAAGCACTTTTCTGGGAGATGAGAAAGGACAGTATCCCAGGAATAAGCCTCGGCTAACTACGTGCCAGCAGCCGCGGTAATACGTAGGAGGCGAGCGTTATCCGGATTT
>JAKLPV010000111.1 GCA_022013685.1 Anaerolineae bacterium | reverse complement strand
GAGGTGGCAGCGGAGTAAATGTTTCAGCTATTATGCTCTTTGTTGGCCTGGGCATTTGAGTGTTTGACGCTGATGAAATCGGGGACATGCTTATTTTCGTAGGGGGTGGCGTAAATGAACTCGCCGCAATTGGTTGACATGCGGATAAAAGGATAAGGCAAAGCAAGATTAAAAATCGCTTCATTGATGGTTTCATGGATAAGCGCCTAACGAATTAAGGATTGATCCCATAAAACCCTGGGACGATGTGCGGCGGAAGGGGAGAATAGGCGAAAGAAGATCGTCCCAGTCTTTTCGGGATCTGTCCGAGTTGAACTAAGCCGTCCGCCCTTGATCAAGGGGCTTGGAGATTAAAGGTTTTTGATTGTGCTAAAAAAAGTGATCCACCCAGACAATACCAATCGATAGGATAATTGTACACAGAAAAGTCGTTATTGGGTCGGGAAAAATGGCGATTTTTCAACCAGAAAATCATGCGGGCCTGTCAAATGGGAATCAAAACAAGCCAGAGCCGGAATTGTCTGGTGTTCAGTTCAACCAGGCTTTTCAGAATCTCCCATCGCAAGGTTGATCTTTTTTCTTTTTAATTCTCTACTGGAATATTGTCAGCCGGGCAGTTGGCAGGTCACTTCCAGGCCGCCTTCAGGGTGGTTTTGGGCCTGGATCGTCCCACCCTGGGCTTCGACAAGCTGTTTGGCGATGGCCAGCCCCAGCCCGGCTCCGCCTGAACTGCGCGCGCGGGATTTCTCTCCGCGCCAGAAGCGCTCGAACAGGTGCGGGATATCCGCTTCGGGGACGCCGGGGCCGTTGTCGCGGACGCTGACGCGCAGCCCGGCGGCGGTCTTGCCGGTTTCGACGACGATCTCTCCGCCTTCGGGGACGTGCCGCAGGGAATTGCTGACCAGGTTGCCGATGACCTGCTCCAGGCGTTGGGGATCTGCCAGTACGGCGGGCAGGCCGGGGGTCGTTTGAGCGCGCAGGGTAATCCCTTTTTCGCTGGCCTGGGCTTCAAATAACGGGATCAGCCGCCCGACGAGAGCGTTCACATCCACTTCTTTAATTTCAAAATGGATCTGGCGGGTTTCGGCCAGGGTCAGCAGACGCAGGTCTTCGACCAGCCTTTCGAGCAGGTAGGTTTCTTCGAGTACCGGCGCGATATGGTTTTCATCGGGCGGGTAGACGCCATCCAGGATGCCCTCGAGCTTGCCGCGCATGACGGTCAGCGGGGTGCGCAACTCGTGGGCGACATCGGCCAGCAGGTTGCGGCGCTGGATTTCGTTCTGTTCGAGACTGTCGGCCATGCGGTTGAAGTTGTCGGTCAGGTCGCGGATATCGGATGAGCCGCCAACAGCGACCCGCGCCGAAAGGTCGCCGCGCGTGACAGCCTGCGAGGCGGCGATGACTTCTGCCAGCGGATAGACGACGCGCCGGGTGAGCAACATGCCAAAAATAACGGTCAGCAAGCCGCCGAAAATGGAAATCATGGTCAACGGGGCGAGCAAGTCGATCAGATAGCGCGCGATCCCAAACTCATCGGCGCGAATGGCAAGCTGCCCGACCTCAACATGGTTGACGATAATGGGGTGGGTGCTCAGGTCAGAGTCAAGCGTCAGAAGCTGGCCAACCAGAAGCGTATCGGATTTCCCTTCGTCGAGCAAAACCTTGCCATCCTGGTCAAGCACATAGACGCCGCTCCACCAACGATGCTCACGTTCAAACGGCAGCGGGCTGAATTCGACACTGGTATGGGTCAGATCCTGCCAACCACCGTTCTCGAGGTAATAAGATTGCAAAAGCGGGCGGATGAAAAAGGCCTTGTAACTGACCATATCGGTTCCCGAATTGAACAGGGACACGCCCATGCCAATGGTTACCATGATCAGGACAACGATCGCAAAGGCCCAGGCAACCAGGCGTGAAAGCCTGCCGCGGATGGTATGAACGGTTTTAGAATCGGGTTGATGGGCCATGTTATTCTGCAAATTTGTAACCCAGGCCGTGAACGGTGACGATGTATTCGGCCTGGCCTGTGGCGGGTTCGATCTTGCGGCGCAGGTTGCGGATGTGCGAATCGATGGCGCGCTCGTAACTTTCAAAGGCGACCCCATGCACGGCCTGCAAAAGCTGGGAACGGGTGTAGATGCGCCCCGGCTGGCTGGCGAGGGTGTAGAGCAGTTCAAATTCGGTGGGAGTCAGCGGCACCACCCGGTCTGGCAGGCTGACCTGGTAACGGGCGCGGTCGAGGATCAACTCGCCGGCGCGCAGCAGGTCGCCGGGGGCGGGGACGCCCGTCCCGCGCCGCAGCACGACCTTGACCCGCGCCACCAGTTCACGCGGGCTGAAGGGCTTGGTGATGTAATCGTCTGCGCCCAGTTCCAGCCCGATCAGCTTGTCGCTTTCATCGACCCGCGCCGTGAGCATGATCACCGGGGCGTTGCTCTCACGGCGCAATTCGCGCAAGACATCCAGGCCGTCCATTTCGGGCATCATCCAGTCCAGCACCAGCAGATCAGGCTTGAGTTTGCGGGCCAGGTTGAGCGCGCTCAGGCCGTCCGGGGCGGTTTGAACGTCATAACCGGCAGCGGTCAGGTAATCGCGGCAGATTTCAAGGATCTTGGGTTCGTCGTCAACGACAAGGATGGTTTTGGGCATGAGTTTATTATAGGTTACTCGTAACGCAAAGCTTCAACAGGTTCCAGGCTGGCGGCGCGGTTGGCCGGGTAAATGCCAAAGAACAGGCCGATGGCGGCAGAAAAGAGAGTCGCCAGCAGGATCGAATCGAGGCTGATGGCGGTTTTGAAGGGCGAATCGAGAACGATCGAAATTTGTTCGATCCCGACGGCCAGCAGCCAGCCCAGGACAATACCAATGACGCCGCCCAGCCCACTCAGCAGGGACGATTCGGCCAGGAATTGGGTCAGGATGTCGCTCTTGCGCGCGCCCAGGGCTTTGCGCAGGCCAATTTCGCGGGTGCGCTCGACAACTGAAACCAGCATGATGTTCATGATGCCGATCCCGCCCACCAGGAGCGAGATGGCGGCGATGCCGCCCAGGAAGATGGTAAACACACCGGTGATGCTTTCAGCGGTGGTGAGAAAATCCTGCTGGGTGAAGACTGTGAAATCGTCCACGCCGACTTCGTTGCGATGGCGGGTGCGCAGGATCTGGGAGACTTCCTCCGCTGCAGATGGGACGACCTCGGCGCTGACCGCCTGGACGTAGATGATATCGACCGTATCGCTGGCACTGCTGTTCAAGCGGGTTTGGGCGGTGGTCAGCGGGACCAGCACACGGTTGTCCTGGCTGCCCATCATGCCGCCGCCCTTTGATTCGAGCACGCCGATGATGCGGAAAGGCTGCCCGTCGATACGGATGGTTTCACCGGTTACGCCGCTTTTGCGCCCAAAAATGGCATCGGCGGTATCCTGTCCGATGATGGCAACCGAGGCGCGCCCCAAGAGATGGGATTCAGTGATGAATTCGCCTTCGCTGAGGAGTTCGTTGCGCACCTGGGCATGGATCGGGACAATGCCACTGACCTGCACATTCGTTTTTTCTCCGCCGCCTGAGACTTCATGCTGTCCCTGGATGACCGGAGCGACCGCCTGCACCGAGGGCGCAGCGAACGGGTCTGCCAGAGCTTCAGAATCTTTGAGGGTCAACGGGCGCGGGTTGCGCACATCGGCTTCGCTGTTGCCAGAGAAAACGAAGAGGATGTTTGTGCCAATGTCGTTGATCGAGCCGGTGATCGAGGCTTGCGCGCCGTTGCCGACGCCCAACATGGCGATCACCGCCGCGACACCGATCACAATCCCGAGAATGGTCAGACCGGAGCGCATTTTGTTGGCGTTCAGGCTTTCGAGCGCTTCGATCAGAATTTGAGTCAGTTTCATTGTTCCTGTCCTTCCACCACGCCGTCGCGGACATGGATCGTGCGCCCGGCCTGGGCCGCCACACGCGGATCGTGGGTGACGATGATCAGGGTCGTGCCGCGTTCCTTGTTCAGGTTCAGGAGCAGGTCCATAATTTCCTGTCCGACCTTTGAATCGAGGTTGCCGGTCGGCTCATCGGCCATGATGATGGCCGGGTCGTTGACCAGTGCGCGGGCAATCGCCACGCGCTGCTGCTGGCCGCCGGAGAGTTCATACGGGCGGTGGGTGATGCGGTCTTCCAACCCGACGGCGATCAGCGCCTGGCGGGCGCGTTCTTTGCGGCCTTCCATTTTGCCGGCATAGCGCAGGGGCAGTTCCACATTGGAAAGGGCGGTCTGGCGCGAAAGCAGGTTGAAGCTTTGGAAGACAAAGCCCACCTTGCGGTTGCGGATGTCTGCCAACTGGTCGTCCGTCAGGTTGGCGACCTGCTCGCCGTCCAGGGCATATTCGCCGCTGGATGGCAGGTCGAGGCAGCCCAGGATGTTCATCAGGGTCGATTTGCCCGAGCCGGACGGCCCGACAATGGCAACCACTTCGCCCTTGTAAATGTCCATCGACAGCCCGCGCAGGGCCTGTACTTCCACATCGCCCATCTTATAAATTTTGGTCAGTTCCCTGGCCGAAATAACAATTTCTCTCATCATAGCCTCGTCGTTAATTCCCGCGCATACCGGCGGGCGGACCGCCGCTGCCGGGACCAAACATCGCGGCCGGCGGATTCAAGACCACCAGGTCGCCTTCTACCAAGTCGCCGCCGACCACTTCGCTGACCGTATCCGAGCTGGCACCCAGGCGGATGTTGACCATTGTCAACACGCCATCCTGCAAAACATAGACGATGCGCTGGCTATCGACAACGCGCACGGCGCGGTTTGGCACGATCAGGGCATCCGTAATTTCTTTGACGGTGATGTTGACCGCGGCGGTCATGCCCGGCTTGACAAGCTCGTCGGCGTCGGTCAGTTCGACCGTCACGGTGAAGTTGACCGCGCCGGTGGTCGAGTCGCCAGCCTGGTTGACCTTGATCACCTGGCCGTTGTACGTTTTGCTCTGAATGGCGTCAAAGGAAAGCGTCACCACCTGCCCGACCTGGATGTCGTTAATATCGACTTCGGAGATCTGCAGATCGACCAGCAAGTGTGAAAGATCGTCCACACGGAAAGCAGTGCGACCGGCTGTTACCACGTCGCCGGGTTGCAAATCAGAACTGGTCACGGTCCCGTCAAACGGAGCGATGATCCGGGCCTGGTTGAGGGTGGCCTGGGCTGCGGCAACCCGCGCCTCGGCGGCGGCCACATCATCAGCGGTTGGGCCGTCTTTCAAACGGGTCACTTCGCGTTCGGCGTCGGACAGTTGGGCCGCGGCCACTGCCAGGGCAGCGCGATACTTTTCGGCGTCCAGGTTGGTGGGGGTGCCGGTGTACCAGTTCAGGTTGTTGGTCTGGGTGGTCAATTCCTGGCGGGCATTGGTCAGTTCGAGCAAGGCCTGGGCTTTTTTCGAATCGCCATCAGGCCGGTTTTGAACCGCTTTGTAGGCGCTTTCGGCCAAAGCCACATTCTTCTTTGCCAGGTCGATATTGGCCTGGGTCTGTTGGATCAAATTATCGGTGGCGCGGCGATAGTCGAGCTTGGTCAGGTTTTCTTCAGCATCCTTGACGGCTTGCCTGGCGTTTGCCAGGTTCTGCTCGGCCTGAGCCAGCGCCAGGCTGGATTGGAGCACGTTATCCAGGTTTTTCTGGGCCGAAACCAGGTCGGCTTCCGCCAGGATGATGCCCTGGGAAAGGGAAGTCTGCAAAAGGCTGGCCAGGATTTCATCCTGGGCCACTTGCTGGCCGATCAAAGCGTTGACCGCTTCGACCCGCCCGCCGGTTTGCCAGGTTAGAATGGCCGATTGCCCGGCCCGAACGGTTCCGGTTGCACCAACGTTGGCGGTCAGCGTACCGCGCGCGGCGGTCTCTGTCTCATAGGTTGTGCCGTCAGCAGCCGTGGAGCGCCCAATGGTCAGATAATAGGCCGCTGCCGCAACGATCAGCACGACAACGACAATCCAGAAAGTACGATTTTTGAACATAAGAAAACCTCCGGTTTTAATTTGCCCCAAGGGGGCGGATTTGCAGAATAATGACCAAACGTAAAAATCAGGGCGCGCTGGGATTCAAAACCAGAAGATCGCCTTCGCTCAAATCGCCGCCGACCACTTCGCTGTACAGGTCAGTGATCGCGCCCAAACGGATTTTGACGGCAACGGGCTGGTCATCAACCAGGATGTAGATAACCCGCTCCCCGTTCAGCACGCGCACCGCGCGGTTGGAGACGAGCAGCACGTTTTCAACTTCCTTGACGGTCACCGTTACCGCGGCGGTCATGCCTGGCTTAACCAACGGATCGGCATCGGTCAGTTCGACCGTGACCGGGAAATTGGTCGCACCTGAATCGACCTTTCCCACCAGGTCCACTTTGACGATCTGGCCGGTATAGGTTTTATCGGGGATGGCGTCAAAGATCAGAACAACAGACTGACCTGGCGTAACCAGGTTGATATCGACTTCCGAAATCTCCAGATCGACAAACAGGCGGCTCAAATCTTCGATGCGCAAGGCCACTTCTCCGGGCGCAACCATGTCTCCGGGCTGGGGATTGGCTTCGGTAATTATTCCGTCAAAGGGGGCGATGATCTTGGACAAATTCAAAGTCGCCTGGGCGGCATCCACCTGGGCCTGGGCAGCGGCAATGTCCTCGGCGTTCTGGCCGTTCACAATGCGATCGACTTCGCGCTGGGCATCTGCCAGCCGGGCCTGGGTCACCTTGAGACTCGCCAGTGAGCGTTCGATCTCCAGCGGGTCAGGGGCGCTGGTATACCAGTTGTAGAGGGCGATCTGCCGGTCAAGATTGTTTTGAATATTGAGCAGGGTCAGGGTCATTTCAGCTTTGGCGGGCCGGTTATCGTCCATGTTTTTATAGTCATAAAAACGGTCATAGAACCAGCTGATACGCTCAAGTTGGGAGCGGGTGGCTTCAATATCATCCGCGATCTGATCAATTAACTCATCAGAAACCCGCGGACGGTTTAGCCCGTCATATTTGCTCTGGGCATCGTCCACAGCTTGCTTGGCGTTTGCCAGGTCTTGCTGCGCCTGGGCCAGCGCCAGGTTGGAATTGAGCACAGTATCCAACCCGGTTTGGGCGGAGATCAGCTCGGCCTGACTCAAAAGCATACCCTGCGAAAGTGAGCTTTGCGCCAGCGAGGCCAGCACTTGCTCGGCCTTGACGCGATCGCCAATGCCGGCATTTACCGCCTCGACGCGGCCGTCAGACTGCCAGACCAGAGTCGCGGACTGGCGCGCCCGGACCGTGCCGGTTGCGCCTACGCTGGCAGTTAATCCGCCGCGTTCGACAGGTTCGGTTTGGTAGACGGTCGCATTCTTTGCCGTGAACTGCCCATAAAAATAGAAAGCCGCCGGGGCTAAAATCACCAGCGCTGCCAAGCCCCACCAGATTTTTTTATCAAACGTTTTAAGACGAGCCAATGCCATGCAAATTCTCCTGATATCTTTTATACAGGGCCAAGGATACCGGGTAAATGTGCAGAAATTGTGCAGAAGCTGTGGATGATGGTTTAGGTTTGCGCTTCGGTTCGCCAATTTTGCACCCCACCCTTAAAAAGTGAGCGGGCAAGAAGCTCTCTTGCCCGCTCACTGGGTACAGATTATGTCAAAATTCGAGTGTAACCTTAGCCTGGTGCGGGACAATATTCGTAGCGCATGTCGATGGTATAGGGTTGGCTCTGGATCGTGTTGCCATGCTCGTCAATGGCCGTAATTTGCCAGATAAACTGGCCGTTACTGGTTTTCAATGTTTTCGCAGCCTGGCTATTGCTATTATGGTCGAGATAATTGTAATAATGAGCGGGGTCTCCCTTGTAGGGGATGAGTTTCAGGCTAAAAACCGGGCCATTTTGTGATTTGCTGCGATAGTAATACTGCACAACCACGCTCTGGATGGCCGACTCTTCCAGCAGGGTGACGTGCAGTTCCATGTAACTGGAATAAACGCCTGCCCCGCAAGATATGAAATCGCCATAAGTGCCGGCGCCGGGTGAAGTATAAGCGCGCAGGATACGCGGCGCAGATGTATCGCAGCGAGCCTGAAACAGGGCGACAGGCGGGCCATTTTGCGTGGATTGATTCCCTGCGTTGTCGCTGGCGATCACCTGCCAGAACATCCAGCCATCCTGGCCTTTCAGGACGTTTTCGGCGCGGTTTTGCTCGTTGTGGTCGAGCAGCAGGCTGTACTGAGCATTGTCCCCGGCTTTCATTTCGGCTTCATAGCGGGGGATACGTTCATCAACGAATTCATCTGAAAATTGATACCAGTAAATGACCATCATCTGGCTAATCCTGGATGGGTCGTCGGCATAGGCGAAGAGCGTCGTGGTGCTCTCCCGCTTACAGCGTTCGACGGATTCTCCATAATAGGATTCTGTTGGCTCGGCATAAAGTTTCTCCAGCCTGGGAGGCAGGAGGTCGGGAGTTGGGGTGGGTGTTATTGTAAAAGTGGGCGTGATGCTTGGCAGCAGGGTTTCCGTGGGGCGAGCGGATGGGGTTGCGGTAACGGTGTCTTCCGCCGGGGCAAGCGCGGGAATCAGCTGTGTTACAAGCCCGCCTGCAAGCACGGTCAGGGTGGCCGCCAGGGTGGCAAAAATAGCAAAAAGCCCGGCGAGCGGTTTGAAGGTGGCCGGTTTGGCGATGGGGACAGGTTTAAGCCGATTGAGATTGTGACGTGAGTACGCTGCGCCAGCCGCATCGCCGATTGCTTCGCGGACCTGGATGGCCTGGCGCAAAAGCAAACTGGCCCTGGCTTTGTCTCCCAACCCGAGCAGGCGTGTGCCCATCTGGTGCAGGGACCAGGCTTTGGCAGACCGGTCGCCAAGCAGTTGGGCAGCTTCGAGTGCGGAATCGAGCGCGCGGCCCCACAGATCCCACAGCCCATTCAGGGTCAGGTACGGGTCGATTGCGCGCGCCAGCGACAGGGCGGTTTGGCCGCTGGAAGCACGCAGCGCCCCGGCAAAATTGCCCAATTCGGCGGCGACAAATCCGGGCTGGGATTGGTTGGCGAGCAGGTATTCAGCCAGTTTTGCCAGCAGGGATTTTTCTTCGAGCCTTTTTTCGGCTTCGCGGCGGGCCGGGGCGCGGAATCCGGGGGGCAGGCGCAGGCGCGGACTGTTGGCATACAGCAGCCCGAGGGCTTGCAGGCGTTCGAGCGCGGCAGTGACCGGAACCCCGCCCAAAGCATAAGAGAGCCAGTCGGGCGAGTTAGAGGTGGACGGGGTCAGGGCGGCAGCGGAGAGTACTTTTTGCTCGTCGGCGCTGAGGCGGCTGAAGGCATAGGCAAAGCCGCGATCGAGCGCGCAGCGCAGACGGTCGGGGCTGGAATCAGGCGTCGATTGCAGAAAAGACAGCGCGGCGTCGGGGGAGTCTGTTGTTTCCCGCAAAACGTTGCCGGTGATCGTCAGGGCCAGCGGCGCGTCGTCGAGCAGGGCGCAGAGCGCATCCAGCGTTGGGCGAATGGCATCGTTGACGGTGATGGCAGCTCTGTCAGAAAGCAGGGAGAGCGCTTCGGCGCGCGGTAAAGACTTGATGGCGAGGCGCTCAAAATCTCCGCCGGTGGGCAGGTCGGCAGCCAGAATCAGAGCGCCCTGCGGAAGGAGATCGGGCAGGGCGTTTTGCAAGGCAGGCGTGAGCGGCACTTCATCGAACAACACCAGCGGACGGGTGTTCGAAAGATAAGTGCGGGCGCTGGTGGCGTTGACCTTGAGCGGGGGATTCGATTCGAAAAGGGCGTCGAACAGGCGCTGGATGACATCTTCGGGGCCGAGCGCCTGGCCGGAAGCATCGACGCTTTCGAGCAGGATGACGCCGTCGGGCATGGCGCGGGCGGCGGCGCTGTTGGCGGCCTGCTTGAGCAGGGCGGTTTTACCGAGGCCATCGGGGGCGTGCAGCAGGATGATTTCGTGC
This sequence comes from Anaerolineae bacterium, assembly GCA_022013685.1. Taxonomy (GTDB): domain Bacteria; phylum Chloroflexota; class Anaerolineae; order Anaerolineales; family Villigracilaceae; genus UBA8950. The sequence goes on along the minus strand of JAKLPV010000111.1, from coordinate 13,045 downwards.
GCGCTGATCCAGCTTTCGAGGCGGGCCAACTCGGCGGAGCGGTTGACAAAGCCCCGCGGCGCGCGCGGTGGAGCAGGGACGAGCGCCCGTTTCTGCACCTGAAGCGCGGCCTGTTGGTAGACAATCGTGCCATGGTTGGTGTTGACGACTAAGTTGTTGTCGCCGATGACGACCGAGCCTGCCACATTACCGGAAATCTGGATGGAATCTGCCATAGGTTTATCAATCAAATCCGTATCCCAATAATACTCATAAAACTTGTAAAAACTTTGGTCAGGTTGTATTAATCTTGCGAGTCGCTAAATTTTGGTTTGGGATTCTCACCTTCGCGGCGGCCGGCGAAAAAATAAACCGCCCTCAGCCAGGAAAATTGCTCCGCTTCAGTGCGCGGGGCTTTTTTGTCGTAATCGTATTTGGAGATATGAACGCGCAAATCGCCGTCAAGCGCTTTCAGCATTTCGAGGCTGTCTTCGAGCAGGAATTCCAGCCCGGCGGCGCTGGCCGGGGCGGCTTTATCGAGTGACTGGCGCAGGTGGTCGAAACACAGACGGTTGGATTGCTTGTACAGGCGACGGGTTTCATCGTTATCGGGGTCGCTCAGCCCCTCGAGCAGCCAGCGGACGTAGGAATCGTCTGACTCTGCGGCCATCACACACACCCGGCAGGGAGTCTCGGTCCGCAGGGAGGCCGAGGGCGAGGCCTGCTGCGGCAGGTATTTCTGAACCTGTTTCAGCAGCGGGTTATTTTGGGTCAGCGTTTTCGGGTGTTTTTTCAGCTTTTCGAGCCGCTCGCGGATGACCAGGGTCAGGTGCTCGTAGATGATGCTCGTCCCCAGGCTTTCGCCATCTTCTTTTTTCTCGACTTCGGCGATCTTCCAGGTATGGGTCGGGCAATAGCCGAGCGAGTTGATGATATGCACCCGGCTGGCGGGGTCGTTGATGTGGTCGGCAATGATCGAGTGGATGTATTTCGACTCGGCCTGCTGACGCATAAAGCACAGCGGACAGCCAGTGACTTTGACCGCCTGCTCGAGTTTATTGGCAAAAAAGGGGTTGACCATAAAATCAGTATAACTTAATCTGACAAAATTGCTTACAATTCTACAATAAGAATTGGAACTTATCTTTCGAACCGCACAAGGGAAAATATTATGGCGCAACCCAATCCATTAAGCAACCGTGAGCGGGATGTGGTCAAACTCCTGTTGCAGGGCAAAAGCAACAAGATGATTGCCGCTTCCCTGCATATTTCCGAGCGCACGGTCGAATTTCATTTGAAGAACATCTACGCCAAGTTCCAGGTAGGCTCGCGCATGGAACTGGCTTTAAAACTGGGGGATTCCACAGTTGTGGACGAGGCGCAAAGCGTTGAAAATAGGGACTGGTTCAATTTAAGGAATTGGGCCGCCTTCCTGAAAGAAGGCATCGCCAAAATCAAAGAGGAGTTAAAAATGACCCAGGAAATCAATGCAAGTGTCTACGACCAGGCAAGCCCGCTGAGCTTTTTCGAAGCGATTCGGGTTTGTTTCGTGAAATACGCCGAATTCAATGGCCGCGCCTCGCGTTCCGAGTTCTGGTGGTTTATGCTGTTCGTGCTTCTGGCTGCTGCCGCGCTAACTTATCTGAACGAGGTGCTGGGTCAGATTTTCCTGATCGGTACGCTGCTGCCGATCCTGGCGGCGGGGACCCGGCGGCTGCGCGACAGCGGCAAAAGCGGATGGTGGCAACTGTTCCTGCTGGCCCCCGTCGGCGGCCTGGTTGTGCTGGGAATTTTGTGGGCGCTGCCGCCAGCCGATTAATCGCATGTTCAAAAACAGGCCCGCAATCTTGTTGCGGGCCTGTTTTTTTGATCGCCAGGGTTGGCATTTCCGGTTGGCAGAAACGGGATGAATCTCCGCGCGTATAGCTTATGTGGGATAACCTGTATGATTCTCTTGCCTGGGCATCTTGCTCAATATTGAAAGGATAACAACCTTGAATAATTCGCAGCCCTCCTTTTGGTCCATTCTCTATCGAACCATCATTACTCATTCTGCTACCTATTTCCTGATCGGCATCCTGGCTTCGATTTTTCTCGGGTATTCAGAGCGGATGCTGCGCCCGGACATCGCGCCCATCATCCGCCAGATTACAGACCCGATCTTGATGGTCAGCCCCTGGATTCAGCCCATTCGGGCCTTGTTGCTGGCAATCGTCTTTTACTTGCTGAAGGATGTCTTGTTCAACCCCAAAAATGGTTGGCTGGTCATGTGGATTATGCTGGTTGTCGTCGGTGTCTTATCCCCTTTTGGGGCCAGTTGGGGTTCCATCGAAGGAATGATTTTCTTTAGTTTGCCAATTGTGGATCACATTGTCGGGTGGCCGGAAGTATTTTTGCAGACGTTGTTGTTATCAACCATACTCACACACTGGGTAAATCACCCGGAAAACAAGCGTCTCGGTGTTATTATGACGATCGGTTTCGTGGCTACAATCTTATTGCCGCTGCTGGCCTTGCTCTCCAGGTAGTTGCTGCCGATGGATCGGTAAATAATAATCAGGTTGCCATCGGAAAATGACGGCTCGTACCGGCTTTGGACATGGAAGCCCGCGTCGTTCACAAAGGTTTTTGGACCGCATAAAAAAGCCTGCCCGCCGAATCTGGAGAGGCTTTCATCCACAAGTTGTTGCCAAAAGGCTCGATTCGTCGTATTCTATTTGCAGGCGTGGGATAGTGTTGGTATTTTGTATAAGGCATGAAACTTGGAAAGAAATACTCAATGAAAAAATGGATATTGTGGCTCATACTTTTTACTTTTCCATTATCGGGTTGTTTTGCGAGCGATACAAGCACCCTTGCTCCATCTGTTGTTGTCCCTACTCCCCTTCTCACGATAACACATCATCCGTCTAATACGGCAACACCTTATCCATCTATTATCGTGAGGCTTCGTCCAACTGCCCTCAAAACATCAACACCTACCTTCGACGCAACATCAATGATACCGCCAGAAACATGGGCCAAAATTGCAACATTTGATGCCATTGATACCGAAAGGCCAGAATTAACCTACGATAAGATTTGCATCTTGATGACTGTCGATGGTTGTTCTGTAATATCTCCAAACGGACAATGGGCGGTATTTCGAGGACATCAAAAAGGTTCGGGAAGTTTGAGCATTATCAATATGCTCAATAAAAAACGATGGGACATTTCATATTACGATATTACAGGGAACTCTTGGGATGATACCGCAGTAGACGTTGAGCACTGGTCTCGTGATGGACGCTATTTGTATGTTTCACCCCGTCCGGTTGGGGATGGCGGTGAAGGATGGTTTTGGCGAGACTATATCCAATTGGTTCGTCTGAATTTAGAGAATGGGACTTGGGTTGATACCAAAATGGGTGCAGCACATTCATTCTCGCCAAATGATAGGTATATCATTTTTCGGCGTGGACAAAATATTGTGGCTTATGAGTTTCAAACAGGGAATGAATATATATTTGGGGTACCCGAAGAATACACTGCTTTTGGGCGTTTTACATGGTCTTCAGATAGCAAACAAATAATTTTCGTTGGTACCGAGGTCGATGAATTGTTGTCAGACGCTTTATCGAAGGAGCCCAGTGGTTTTTCGCTATTTTTAATCGATTTAGAGGGGGGAGAAGTAAAAACAATTTTAGAAAAAGATGAAAGGTATTTGTACCCTTTGGAATGGTTAACATCAAATATTGTTTTATTGGAGAGTCTTTACATAATGGAATCTGATGGAAATTTATCACCTAACAATGAGCCATACACAATAGATTTAGAGACAAAAACCGTATTTGAGTATGAATATCCATAAAATTAGACCGAAAACTCATCCCAAAGCCTCCGCGTCAAACAACGCCGGGGCTTTTTCTTTGCGCCCCCGAAATACTTACAATTCTCTAATGTAAAATGCACAAAATCTCCATAAGCCGGGGATAAAATAATCTGTGTTGTTCGAGCGGCGGGTCAAATTTATCGAAACCGGCCCGCATCGAAACCTGAAATCATTGACAAGGAAAATTATGAGCGGACTTCGACGGATGTTTGTTTATCTGGGACATTACTGGGCGCCCTCGCTGGGCGCATTTTTGAGTTTGTTGATCGTCAACGCCGGCAACCTGCTCAGCCCGGGCCTGCTCGGGCAGTTGATCGACGACGGCATCATCCCGCTCCAAATGGCGGTCGTCTGGCAAATGGCGATCTGGCTGGTGCTGATCGCCATCGGGCGCGGCGTGTTCAACTTCCTGCAAGGCTACCTGGCCGAAACCGCCTCGCAGGGCGTCGCCTTTGAGCTGCGCAATGCCATTTTCTCCAAACTGCAAAGCCTTTCTTTTTCCTACCATGACCGCTCGCAGACCGGGAAATTGATGACGCGCATGACCTCGGATGTCGAACTGGTGCGAACCTTCATCGGCAACGGCCTGATCCAACTGATTTCAGCCATCATCCTCTTGATCGGCACCCTGATCATCCTGTTCAGCATGAACTGGGCGCTGACCTTGATCCTGCTGGTCATGTTCCCGGCCATCGGCTTTATTTTCGTGCTGTTCGTCAAAAACGTCATGCCGATGTCGAAGGAAGTCCAGCAAAAACTGGGTGCGCTCAATACCGTCTTACAGGAAAACCTGGCCGGGATGCGCATCGTCAAGGCCTTTGCCCGCGAAGAATACGAATCGGGACGTTTCTACGCCCGCAACCTCGACCTGCTCGATTCGAATATCAAACTCATTCAGCTTTTTGCGACCTTCTTCCCGCTCATTTTCATGATCTCGAATATGGGTGTGGTGGCCGTTTTGGCCTTTGGCGGCTGGCAGGTGATCGGCAACGCGTTGACGCTCGGCCAACTGGTGGCTTTTATCGGCTACCTGAATTACCTGTTGATGCCCATATTCATGCTCGGCATGTTGGGAGCCATGCTCTCACGCGCCGAGGCCTCGGCCCAACGCCTGTTCGATGTGCTGGATGCCGAGTCAGAAGTCAAGGACAAACCCGGCGCGATCGAGCTGCCCGCAGTGCAGGGGCGCGTCGAATTTGACAACGTCTCCTTCCGCTACATCGGCGCAGAGTCAGACGTGGTTAACGGTCTGAACTTTCACGCCGACCCCGGCCAGACGATCGCCATCCTGGGCCAGACCGGGGCTGGTAAATCCTCGATCATCAACCTGATCCCGCGCTTTTATGATGTCACCGCCGGGGCGGTCAAAATCGACGGTCAGGATGTGCGCGAAGTGACCCTCGACTCGCTGCGCAAGCAGATCGGGATCGTCTTGCAGGAAACAACCCTCTTCAGCGGAACCATCCGTGAGAATATTGCCTACGGCAAACCCGAAGCCACGCTCGAGGAAGTCATCTCTGCGGCGCAGGCTGCCCAGGCCCACGAATTTGTGCTTGAGCAACCCGACGGTTACGAGACCGTTGTCGGTGAGCGCGGGATCGGCCTTTCGGGCGGACAAAAACAGCGCATCGCCATCGCCCGCGCCCTGCTGCTTAATCCGCGCATTCTGATCATGGATGACTCCACTTCGGCGGTCGATGCCGAGACCGAGTACAAGATCCAGCAGGCGCTCGACAAGCTGATGCAAGGGCGCACCTCCTTCGTCATCGCCCAGCGCATCAGCACCGTCCGCAATGCGGATAAAATCCTGGTGCTCGAACAGGGTAAACTGGCCGCTGAGGGGACTCACCACGAGTTGATCCAGACCAGCGAGCTGTACGTCGAGATCCTTGAAACCCAGTTTGCCGACCATGCCGAAATTGTGGCAGCCGTCGAAGAAGAATAAGGAAAATTTACCATGATGCACGGTGGCATGATGCGGCAGATTGCCGAAAAAGAAGAAGAAAAAGCCAAAAACACCACCCTGGTGGCCTGGCGGCTGATCCGGTTGCTCAAACCTTACTGGAAAGTTGTGACAGTTTCGTTTGTCATGATTTTGATCGGCGCTGCCACCCAGGGGGTCGGCCCGTACCTGATCGGCCTGGCGATCGACCAATTTATCGCCGGCAAAGACCTGCCCAACCTGCTGTGGACCTCCGCCGCGCTGGCAGGCACGTTTGTGGTGGGCATGTTCGCGACCCGCTACCAGATCTACACCATGTCGCTGGCTACCCAAAAGCTGCTGGCCGACCTGCGCCGCTCGGTTTTCGAGAAAGTGCAGGCCCTCGACCTGAAATACGTCGAGTCGAAACAAGCCGGTGACCTGATGAGTCGCCTGGTCAACGATATCGAAGCCATCAACAGCTTCATCAGCCAATCGCTGACCCAGATGCTCGGCGCGTTGTTCGCGCTGGTGGGCATCATGGTCGCCATGTTCCTGCTCGACTGGCGCATGGCGCTGGCCTCGCTCTCGGTTGTGCCGGTCATGTTCGTGATGACCAAATTCTTCTCGACCCTGGCGCGCACGGCTTTCCGCAAGACGCGCACCACCATCGGCGATGTCTCAGCCGAGATGGAAGAACAGATTAGCGGCGTGAAAGTGGCCCAGGCCTTCAACCGCACCGAGGTCAACGTGCGCCAGTTCTCAGAGCGCAACGCCGCCAACCGCAACGCCAACGTTTCAGCCAATGCGGTCACCTCCGCGTTCGGCCCGGCCATGGAATTGCTCTCCACCATCGATACGGCGCTGGTGGCGGCCCTGGGCGGTTATCTCGCCATCATGGGTCTGATGACGGTCGGTACGGTGGTGGCCTTCATCCAGTATGTGCAGAACTTCTTCCGCCCGATCGCGACCGTCTCGCAAATGTGGACTCTCGCCCAATCGGCCTTTGCCGCGGCCGAGCGCGTTTTTGAGCTTTTGGACACTCCCCAGACGATCACAGACGCTCCCGACGCCCAGGCTTTGCCGCGCATCGACGGGCGGGTCCAGTTTGAGGGCGTTTCCTTCGGCTACGAGGCCAACCGCCTGATCCTGAAAGATGTCAGCCTGGATGCCGCTCCCGGCCAGACGATTGCCCTGGTCGGCCCGACCGGTGCGGGCAAGACGACCGCCATCGGTCTGTTGACCCGCTTCTACGAGGTTTCCTCCGGCGCGATCCGCGTCGACGGGCACGATCTGCGCGATGTGACCCAGCTCTCCCTGCGCTCGCAGATGGGCATGGTCACCCAGGACCCCTTCCTGTTCTCAGGCACGATCATGGACAACATCCGCTACGGGCGGCTGGCGGCCACCGATGAAGAAGTGATCGCAGCGGCGCAGGCGGCCAACGCCCACAGCTTCATCGAACGCCTGCCCAACGGCTACCAGACCGAAGTCGGCGAGCGCGGCGGAATGCTCTCTCAGGGCCAGCGCCAACTGATCGCCATTGCCCGCGCCATTTTGGCGGATCCGCGCATCCTGATCCTGGATGAGGCCACGGCCAGTATTGACACGCGCACCGAAAAATTAATTCAATCTGCCTTGAATACCCTGCTCAAGGGCCGCACCTCTTTCGTTATCGCCCACCGCCTTTCGACCGTGCGCAACGCCGACCAGGTGCTGGTGATCGATGACGGTCAGATCGTCGAACGCGGGGTGCACGCCGACCTGCTGGCCCAAAACGGCCTGTACGCCGAACTGTACAACCGCCAGTTCTATACCCCGCCCGAAACCCAAAGCGCAGCTTAAGGCACTTGACTTTAGAGTTCGTTTTATGAGTCTGACAGAGCGGGAGACATAGCTCAAAATGCGCTAAAAAACTAAAATCTGGACACGGATTTCGCGGATTGGACGGATTTTTTTAGAAAAATCCGCGTAATCCGTGCAACACCTGCACTGCACCAAACGCAGCGCGGTGCAAGTGTCCGCGTACGAAAAGGTTTTGACCCAAATTGAACTCTAAACTCAAGTTAAGGTAAACCTGGCCTAAAAATGCTACAGAGCCACGGAGTCACAGAGAAAAATCTCTGCGTTTCTGTGGCTCTGTGGCTTATGTTTTAAAATTGCGCTTAGCCGATGGTCAACAAAATGATCCCGCCGATGGTCATCAGCATCCCGGCCACGGCTTTCCAGGTCAGCGGTTCGCCGCCCAGCAGGATGCCCATCAGCGCGCCGAAGAGCGGGGAGGTGAACGCGATCGGCATGACCTTGGTCAGCGGCGCGCCCTTGAGCGCCGCGTAAAAGCACAACATCCCGACCGCGCCGGCTACAACACCCCCGCCCAGGATCATCATCGTCAGCGCCTTTGGCCCGGCCTGCGGCAGGGTCTTCCACTGCGGGAAACTGACCGCTCCCAGGATGATAAAGGCCACCGCCGTGCGCAGGGTGATCCCCAGTTGCGGCGAAAGGCCGCCCAGGTGCAGTCCCTTTTTCTCGAAATATCCGCCCAGGCCCCAGGCGATGGCGGTCAGCAAAGCCAGCAATTGCGGATTCAAATTCATGCTTTCTCTCCTTTTTGAGTTTGGCAAAATTCTACTGCATTCTCATGCTGATAGGTGTTAGAATCGAAAAACGTGTATTTTTGTTGCCTTCGATGAGAAGCTGCGGCAGAATGCGCGCTCACATCACCTCAGCATCTTTCTCTGGAGATCAGAATGGCAGACGAGAAAACCTTTACAGTAGCCCAGGCGCATTATTATTTTGCGGTGGATTTCCATCGCCAGACCTGGGAATTGCTCGAAAACCCGGACCGCGCGCGTGTTGATGACGCGCGCATGTTGGACTACGCCCATGCCTCGCTGGCCCACTGGCGCACATCCGGGACGGCAGCTCGCCTGCAGCGCGGGGAATGGCTGATCTCGCGCGTTTTTGCCGTATTGGGCGATGGCGCACAGGCTTTGAGACATGCCCAGCTTTGCCATGAACTGTTGGGAAACAACGCAGCAGAGATGGAGTCTTTCGATTACGCCTTTGCCTATGAAGCCATTGCGCGGGCCTATGCTGTCAGCGGCCAGCGGGCAGAGGCGCTCAGGTTCATCGAAAAGGCGCAAAAAGCGGGCGAGGCCATTCAAGAGCAGGAAGATCGTGAGACCTTTTTCGCGGAATTCAACGGCGGGGACTGGCACGGAGTGCGCTAATTTGATGTTCCAACAAGGCCCGGCCTAAGCTGCGGGGCGGAAGCATAACCTGTCGATGAGTTCCTGCTTGAGCGGGAAGAATTTTTAAATTCAATTGAGGAGCAATTTTATGGGACTTAAACCTGATCGCTGGATTCGCAAAATGGCAACCGAACACAAGATGATCGAACCTTTCGTCGAAAACCAGGTGCGCAAGGGCGTCATCTCTTATGGGGTTTCATCCTACGGTTACGATTTGCGTGTGGCGAGCGAGTTCAAAATTTTCACCAACGTTTTCGGCGCGGTCGTCGACCCGAAGCACTTCGACCCCAAGAGCATGGTCGATTTTGTCGGTGAGGTGTGCATCGTTCCGCCCAACTCGTTTGCTCTGGCGCGCTCGATCGAGTATTTCCGCATCCCGCGCAATGTGCTGACGGTTTGTCTTGGCAAATCGACCTATGCCCGCTGCGGGATCATTGTCAACGTCACGCCCTTCGAACCGGAATGGGAAGGCTACGTGACCCTCGAAATTTCGAATACCACCCCGCTGCCGGCCAAAATCTACGCCAACGAAGGGCTGGCGCAAGTCCTGTTCTTCGAAGCCGACGAGGAGTGCGAGACCAGCTACGCCGATAAGAAAGGCAAGTACCAGTACCAGCAGTCGATTGCGCTGCCGAAATTGTAGACGAAAGACCAGGGACGAAGGACAAAGGACGAAAGACGAAGGATGAAGGACACTGGCAAATTTACCCGTTTGGGGAATTTGCCGGTGTCTTTAAATACCCAGAGAAAAGAATGAATGACAGCTTTGTTTTGCAAAATCCCTGTTTAACCGAAGACCGCTCACAAATTTGACAAATGAAGTTGTGAACGTGGGCCAGCGCTTAGCCCAAGACTCCGTAAAAGTTTCGTAAAAGAAGACCAATCGTCAAAATATAACCTTGACGTCATTACCTGGCGCGGCTATACTCGCGCGGATTATGAAATCTTTAAGCATTTCCAAGCGTCTGCCTCGCGTTCGTCGTACCTACTTCCACATCGGAAGGTCGGGCGATACGCGCTTGCCGGAGTAAAAACGGCAAGAGGCTATCATAGTAATCTGAGCCCTCCTTCCAAAAGAAGGAGGGCTTTTTTGTGCCATTTTTTTGTTCCTCAGGAGAAGTTTTATGCCACGACACCAAGATGTGAAGAAAGTTGTCCTTGCCTACTCTGGCGGTCTCGATACCTCGGTCATCGTTCCCTGGCTAAAGGAGAATTACGGCTGTGAAGTTGTCTGCTTTTGCGCAGACGTTGGCCAGGCCGAAGAATTGGACGGGCTGGAAGAAAAAGCCCTTGCCAGCGGCGCCAGCCAATATTTTGTGCGTGACCTGCGCGAGGAATTCGTGCGCGATTATGTCATTCCCGTGCTCAAGGCTGGCGCGGTCTACGAGCGCAAATACCTGCTCGGCACCTCGATGGCCCGTCCGCTGATCGCCAAGCACATGGTGGATGTGGCCCACGAAGTCGGCGCGGACGCCATCGCCCACGGCGCGACCGGCAAGGGCAACGACCAGGTGCGCTTTGAACTGACCACCATGGCCCTCGATCCGCGCCTGAAGATCATCGCTCCCTGGCGCGAATGGGACATCCGCTCACGCGAAGATGCCATCAATTATGCCCAGGCTCACAACGTGCCTGTGACCGCCACCATCAAATCCATCTACAGCCGCGACCGCAACCTGTGGCACCTTTCGCACGAAGGCGGCCTGCTCGAAGATCCCTGGAACGAACCCGAAGAAGGCATGTACCTGCTCAGCACCTCGCCCGAGAACGCCCCCGACGAAGCCGTTTATGTTGAGATTGAGTTCGTTTCCGGCAACCCGGTCACGGTCGATGGGCTAAAAATGCCGCTCGCGGATATGCTCTCGTACCTGAACAACATCGGCGGCGCGCATGGCATTGGCCGTGTTGATCTGGTCGAAGGCCGTCTGGTCGGGATGAAATCGCACGGTGTTTACGAAACCCCCGGCGGGACCATCCTGTTGGCGGCCCACCGCGATCTCGAGTCGCTGGTGCTCGACAAGGAAACCATCGCCTACAAAGACACGGTTGCCCTGAAATACGCTGAACTGGTTTACAACGGCCTGTGGTTTGCTCCGTTACGTGAGTCGCTGGCGGCCTTTGTCGACAGCACCCAGGGCCCCGTCAGCGGAACCGTGCGCCTGAAACTTTACAAAGGCAACATCATTACCGCCGGGCGCAAGAGCAAATTCAGCCTGTATCGCGAAGATTTCGCCACTTTTGGTCAGGAAGATGTCTATGACCAGTCCGACGCCGAGGGTTTCATTCGCCTGTACGGCCTGTCGCTCAAAGTCCGCGCCTTGAACGGCCTGCCGGTTTCGGGCCTCGAAATGCCCCAGCCCGATTACTCGAGATTTAAACGAGATTAAACCCAATCTCACGCCAAGACGCAAAGTCCGCAAAGAAAATCAAAAAAACTTGGCGCTCTCCCTGGCACCGCCCGCCAGGGCAGGTGTTGCGGCTTTGCGTGAAAAGGATAAAAAATGTCTTTATGGAGCGGCCGTTTTAGCGGCAAACTCGACCCCCAAGCCTGGCTGCTGAACGCCTCGCTGCCCTTCGACCAGCGCATGGCCGAACAGGATGTGCGCGGCAGCATCGCCTGGGCCAAAGCCATCCAAGCCGCTGGCGTCTTGACCGCTGTTGAAAGCGCCGAACTGTGCGCCGGGCTTGAGAAAGTCCTGGCTGAGTTTCAACAGGGCGCGTTTGTCTTCCAGGAAGAAGACGAAGATATTCACACTGCTGTTGAGCGCCGTTTGAAAGAGCTGGTCGGCGCGGTCGGCGGCAAACTCCACACCGGGCGCAGCCGCAACGACCAGGTTGCCACCGATTTTCGGCTGTGGATGCTCGACCACTTGCCGGCCTTGAAAAGCGTTTTGCGCGATCTGCAAAGCGCTCTTATCGAGCGCGCCGAAGCCGATTTTGGGCTGCTGATGCCCGGCTACACCCATCTCCAGCGCGCCCAGCCGATCTTGCTCTCGCACTGGTGGCTCTCCCATTTTTGGGCCCTGCAGCGCGATGTCGAGCGCCTGGCGGATTTGTCGAAACGGGTCGCCGTGCTGCCGCTCGGGTGCGGCGCCTTGGCCGGGACGCCCTTCAACATTGACCGGGATGCGCTGGCTGCCGCGTTGGGTTTTCTCAGCCCCAGCCCCAACAGCCTGGACGCTGTTTCTGACCGCGATTTCGCCGCTGAATTTTTGTTCGTGACAGCGATGACCGGTACGCACCTGAGCCGCTTCTCTGAAAACATGGTCCTGTTCACGACCGCCGAGTTTGGCTTCTTCGAGCTTTCGGATGCCTATTCGACCGGCTCGAGCCTGATGCCGCAGAAGAAAAACCCGGACATGTTCGAACTCGGGCGCGGCAAAGCCGGGACGCTGCTTGGCCTGCTGACCGGGCTGATGGCAACCCTCAAGGGCCTGCCCTCGACCTACGACAAAGACTTGCAGGAAGACAAACCCGCCGTTTTCGCGGCTTTTGACACCCTGACGGTGTTAATCCCCGTGCTGGCAAATGCCATCCGCACCTTGAAAGTCAATCCGCAGCGGATGCGGGCCGGCCTCGACCCGGCCATGCTGGCCACCGACCTGGCAGATTATCTGGTCGAGAAGAACGTCCCGTTTCGCGAGGCCCATTCCGCCGCGGGGAAAGCGGTCGCAGCGGCCGCCGGGCTGGGGACGAGTATCGAAGCCCTCAGTCTGGAGACGTACCAGTCCCTGCACCCGGGCTTCGGGTCGGACGTTTATTCCGTCTTCGACGCGGAAAAAAGCGTCAGTCGCCGCAAATCCTTTGGCGGCACCGCGCCCGAGGCGGTCAAAGTCCAGATAGAAAAAGCGAAAGAAGTTATTCGTAAGTAGTAACTTGTACCTTATTTTTGCGCAAATACAGCGCATTTCTATTCGATAATGCAAACAGAAGGCATTTCTATTCGCAAATTTGAGCCAAAATACGGCGTTTGGGTGCCATTTGATGTATCCTTCAAAAAAAGCTTTTGACTTATCGCTG
>JAKLPV010000110.1 GCA_022013685.1 Anaerolineae bacterium | reverse complement strand
GCTCGACTATTGTATCCACGAAGCCAAATTGACAGAGTCGAATCCATACGGGTTTAAAGCATCCTTCAATCACACCTTCACCAGGAAGCGAGGCGATCCTCCGGGTTGGATATCACCGTGGCATTTCGGGCTCAACCAGGGTCCGATCATTCTGATGATCGAAAATTACCGCACCGGGTTGGTGTGGCAGTGGATGCGAAACTGCCCTTACATCGTCAACGGTTTGCGTCGGGCAGGTTTTAGCGGAGGTTGGTTATGACAGTTTTGTCGAGGCTATTTCGTCTTAGGCGCTGTGAGAGCAACAGGAGAGCTAGATGAATACTACCCTACTGAAACTAATTTACCGACCTGTGACAAGGCAAGCGGCTCACGCGAGTCTGGTAGGCCGCAGTCGAGACCGCCATAGTCCAGGTAAGGGCCGGTTTACGCTCGCAAAAGTAGATAACATCCTAAAGCAGGTCTGGCAGACTTACGACCAACTCGCGCCTTTTGTCCCGCAAGAACCTAAACTTGGCAATCGAATGAATATGTTGCTCTCTTGCGTGACGCTCGCCTGCTTTCGGGTCTTCATAGCGACCGGTACTGAAAGAGAGTATGCAATAGAACTTATTGGAGATATGGCTTGGAAAGTATACGAAAAATGGGGACGTTTCCCGATTCTCATTGCGCGGTTATTGACTCGCGATCCTCGTAAACAACTACGGATGTCAGTAAATATGTTCTTGCATTTTCCCTTCACGCCGCCGGGTTATGTTTTCGAGCGTCTACCGAGCAGTGATGGAATATCGCTGGATATGCTGAGATGTCCTGTTGCAGAGTATTTCCAAAAGCAGGATGCATCAGACCTATGCGTAGGCACATGGTGTAACTTGGATTTTGCCCTTGCCGAAGTGTGGGGCGGCTGGCTTGAGCGTACCGAAACTCTGGCAGCAGGGTGTACACGTTGTGATTTTCGCTTTAAAGCGAATGCAAGGGAATAAGGACGGGGTTTGCAAGAGCATCGGTGTGTCTAACGTTGCTCCGCAACGCGGCCGAACCCGACTAATCGTAAACCAGTAACGATGAACGCATCCAACAGTTCTCTTGCAGACTCAAGAAAGGTGATGACAAAATAATGGCTACCATTGAGATGAAAAAATTGCCCCTGTCTGCGGAAGAATTGCGGCGGATGAACGCCTACTGGCGCGCGGCGAACTATCTCTCCGTTGGGCAAATTTATCTATATGCCAATCCGCTCCTGCGCGAGCCGTTGAAAATCGAACACGTTAAACCCAGGTTGCTCGGCCACTGGGGGACCACGCCAGGGCTTAATTTTATCTACATGCATCTCAATCGCCTGATTAAGCTGCATGATTTGAACGCGATTTATGTCGCAGGCCCTGGCCACGGTGGTCCTGGCGTCGTTGCCAATACCTATCTTGAAGGCACCTACACTGAGTTCTATCCAGACATCTCGCAGGATGCCGAAGGCTTGCAGAAACTGTTCAAACAGTTCTCGTTTCCGGGTGGCATTCCCAGCCATGTCGCTCCTGAAACGCCCGGCTCGATTCACGAAGGGGGAGAACTTGGTTACTCGCTGGTTCATGCTTATGGCGCGGTCTTCGACAACCCAGACCTGCTGGCTGCCTGCGTCGTCGGTGACGGCGAGGCGGAAACCGGACCGCTGGCAGCAAGCTGGCATTCCAACAAGTTTCTCAATCCGGCACGCGATGGCGCGGTGCTGTCGATTTTGCACTTGAACGGTTACAAAATCGCCAGCCCGACGGTGCTGGCGCGCATCAGCCACGATGAACTGGAGAACCTGTTTATCGGCTACGGTTACAAACCCTACTTTGTCGAGGGCGATGATCCCGAAACGATGCATCAGTTGATGGCGGCCACGCTCGATACGGTCATCGCCGAGATTCAGGCGATTCAGAAAGAGGCGCGCGAGAACGGCTTTTCGCAGCGCCCGCAGTTTCCAATGATTATCTTGCGCTCTCCAAAAGGCTGGACGGGCCCAAAGTTTGTAGATGGCCTGCCAACTGAAAACTCGTTTCGCTCGCATCAGGTTCCATTGGCAGAACTGGCAACCAAGCCCGAACACTTGAAGCAACTTGAAGAATGGATGCGAAGTTATCAGCCCGAAGAACTCTTTGATGAGAACGGAAAATTGATGGCCGAGTTGGCGGAGTTAGCGCCGAAGGGCGAGCGCCGCATGGGAGCCAATCCGCATGCCAACGGCGGGTTACTGCTCAAAGATTTGAAGCTGCCGGATTTCCGTGATTACGCCGTTGACGTTCCCAGGCCGGGTACGGTGGAGGCAGAAGCCACGCGCGTGATGGGACAGTTTTTGCGCGATGTGATGAAGCGCAATGAAGACTCGCACAATTTCCGCGTGATGGGGCCGGACGAGACAAATTCAAACCGACTCAACGCCCTCTTTGAAGTGACCAACCGGGTTTCGACCGCCACGATCCTGCCCACCGACGATCACCTCACGCCGAATGGTCGCGTGATGGAGATTTTGAGCGAGCACATATGCCAGGGCTGGCTCGAAGGCTATCTTCTGACCGGGCGTCACGGCTTCTTTTCTTGCTATGAAGCCTTCATCCACATCATCGATTCGATGTTCAACCAGCATGCCAAATGGTTGAAGGTCACGCGCCACATTCCCTGGCGGCGTCCCATTGCTTCGCTCAATTACCTGTTAACCTCACATGTCTGGCGGCAGGATCACAACGGTTTCAGCCATCAGGATCCCGGCTTTATCGATCACGTCATCAACAAAAAGGCAGAGGTCGTGCGCGTCTATTTGCCGCCCGATGCCAATACCCTACTTTCTGTCACCGATCACTGTTTGCGCAGTCGTAACTATGTTAACGTCATCATCGCCGGAAAACAACCCGCCCTGCAATTTCTCAATATGGATGCAGCCGTCAAGCACACAACCGCTGGCATCGGCATCTGGGACTGGGTGAGCAACGACGCGCATGCCGAGCCTGACGTGGTTATGGCCTGCGCCGGAGATGTACCGACCCTGGAGACGCTGGTTGCTGTCGATATTCTCCGCCAGCATTTTCCCGAATTGAAAATGCGCTTCGTCAATGTCGTTGATTTGATGACGCTTCAGCCTGAGAGCGAACATCCGCACGGGCTTTCTGACGCCGACTTCGATTCCCTGTTTACGACGGACAAGCCGATCATTTTCGCCTATCATGGGTATCCGTCATTGATTCACCAACTAACCTATCGACGCGCGAATCACAAGAATCTGCATGTGCGCGGATTCAAAGAGGAAGGAACGACCACGACACCCTTCGACATGGTTGTGTTAAACGATCTGGATCGTTTCCACCTCGTGATGGATGTGATTGACCGCGTACCGAAGCTCGAACAAATTGGCACACAAGTGAAACAGGCGATGCGTGATAAGCGGCTTGAGCATACGCAGTACATTCGTGAACACGGTGACGACCTGCCCGAGGTACGCGACTGGAAGTGGCCGTATTAGGCTGCCGTCCCGTATCAAGCCGGTTTGCATGGGGCGCGCTTCGCTCTCATGCAAACTGTCAGCATAGGAGTTTAATGGCGTGAATATTCTTGTTCTCAATCCTGGTAGTTCCACCTTGAAGTTTGGCGTATACCAGATGCCAGATTTGAGCACGGCATCTGCCACCAGGGATTCTGCTACCGTATTGGTGAGCGGAATCATCGAGCGGATCGGGACGCCGCAAGCCGAACTGACCCTGTCGGCGGCGACCCGGCAGGTCGTCAGCGAGATGGTCGAAGCGCTGACGACCGCGCAAGCTGTGGAACAAATCATCCGCCGGATTTTAGCCTACGCTGGTGAGAACGCCCCCGCCGCTCTGACGATTGATGCTGTGGGATGTCGCGTTGTGCATGGCGGCGCGCGTTCCTTGGAACCGACGCGCGTCACCCCGTCCGTACTCGATGAACTCCGCGCCTTGGGAAGCCTGGCCCCGTTACATAACCCGGTGGATGTCGCCGTACTTGAACAGGTGCAGCGCTCGCTGCCAGAGACTCCGGTATTGGCAGTCTTCGACACTGAATTTCATCAGACGCTACCGCCGGTTGCTTATACCTACGCCCTACCTTTCGAACTATGCGCCCGTTATGGCTTGCGTCGCTACGGATTTCACGGTATTTCACACGCTTATGTGTCCCGGCAATTGATTGGACATTTGGGGCGTGGCGCGCGAGGAACGAAAGTTGTTACCTGTCACCTGGGTAACGGTACAAGTATCTGTGCGCTGGCGGATGGTAAAAGCGTAGACATCAGCAGCGGATTCACGCCGCTGGAAGGGCTGGTCATGGGCACTCGTTCCGGGGATGTTGATCCCGGCCTCATCTTGTATCTCATCCGCACGGTGGGTATGTCGGCCAGCGAAGTGGACAGTCTGCTTAATCGCGATAGTGGCTTGCGCGGCCTGTCTGGCCTGAGCGCAGACGTACGTGATCTGGAACAAGCTGCGCTGGATGGAAATGAACATGCGAAATTGGCGTTGGAGATTTTCGTTTACCGTGCTCGTAAATACACCGGCGCGTATGCAGCCGCACTGGCCGGATTGGATGCGGTCGCTTTCACTGGTGGCATTGGTCAGCATTCAGCCTCCATGCGCAGCCGAATCTGCCAGGGGTTGGATTTTCTCGGCCTTCGTTTGGACGAGGCGCGTAACAAAACAGCAGATGGACACGCCGACGTAAAGATTAGCGCACAGGGCAGCCCGGCACAGATATGGGTGATCCCAACAGATGAAGAGCAGGAGATTTCCTGGTCAACGGTTGAAGCAATAAGGAGAAAACTTTCATGAAAACCACTGTTATCAAACTCGAAGGAATCGACTCGGTGCTCTCGCCAGTGGGGGTCGAGAAGAAGATGTGCCATCACCCCGGCATCCACAAAGTGGAAACGAACTTTATGACTGGCACCGCCACTGTTTATCATGACGACTCGGTGACGTTGACTGAAATCAAGAAGTGCGTGGCCGACTGTGGCTACGGATGTGCGGGCGAAGCCTTGCCGGAGCATCTCGCCAAAGCGGGCGACCCGCCCGCCGCTATGGAGCATGCGGGGCATACCCTGCCTTCTGCGCCACCAGCGGCGAAAACGGATGAACACGCCGGGCACAAGATACCTATGACTCCAGAAGCTAAACCCGATGAAAACGCCAAGCCGGTAGCCAAACCTGCCGTGAAAGCCGATGAGCACGCCGGGCATAAGATGCCCATGCCTCCAAAAGGTAAACCCGACGAAAACGCCGCGCCCGAAACCAAGTCCGCCGTGAAGGTCGATGAACACGCCGGACATGATATATCTAAAATGAAAGCCGAGACGGGCCAGGACGAAATGGCAGCCATGAGTCACGAAATGGGACACGGCGGCGGTACAGATATGGCAGGCATGGTGCTCGACATGCGTAATCGCTTCCTCGTCGCGTTGATTATCGCCATCCCAGTTTTCCTGTACTCACCTCTGTTCACTAGCTACTTCAAAATTCAACTGCCACTGCCCTTCGGGTTGTCTAACGAAATGCTCTCGTTTTTGCTCGCGACCCCCGCAGTGTTCTATGGCGGCTGGGTGTTTTACGTCGGCGCATGGCGCGGCCTGCGAAACCGTACACTCAACATGGCCGTGCTAATTACACTATCCGTGCTGGCCGGGTATATTTTCAGCGTGGCGGCCACCTTCTTCTTCAAGGGCGAAGTGTTCTACGAAGCGGCTGTATTGTTACTGGTTTTTGTGCTCTTCGGCCACTGGATGGAAATGCGCGCTCGCGCCGGGGCCTCACAGGCCATGCAAGCGCTGATGAACCTGACTCCGCCCAAAGCCACCGTCATCCGCGATGGGCAACCGGTTGAGGTGCCGACCTCCGAAGTTCGCCTGGACGATATCGTTCTGATCCGCCCCGGCGACAAGGTCCCGGTGGACGGAGCCATCACCGAAGGTGAGTCGAGCGTGGATGAGTCGATGATTACGGGGGAGAGTCTGCCGGTCCAGAAAACGGTTGGCGCCACCGTCATCGGCGCGACCATCAACAAGACCGGCACGTTCAAGTTCCGCGCTACGAAAGTCGGCGCAGATACGGCTCTGGCGCAGATCGTCAAACTGGTACAGATGGCGCAGAACTCAAAGGCCCCTTCTCAACGATTAGCAGATCGGGCCGCGCAATGGCTGGTGGCTGCCGCCGTTGTCTTTGGGTTGGCGACATTCTTCGGTTGGTATTTCTTCGGTGCATCCGTCATCCCGGCCGGGATGGATAAAACGGTCTGGGCGCTGACCCTGGCGATTACAGTCGTAGTCATCGCATGCCCCGACGCGCTGGGGTTAGCCATGCCGACGGCGGTGATGGTCGGCACGGGCCTCGGCGCGCAACACGGCATTCTGTTCAAAAATGCCACCGCGCTCGAACAGGCCGCCAAATTGCAAGCCGTCATTTTCGACAAGACCGGCACGCTGACCGAGGGTAAGCCACAGGTGGTCGAGGTCATGGCAGCCAGCAGCACGCTGACACAGGATGAAATGCTCAGGCTGGTCGCTTCTGCCGAGCAGTCGTCCGAACACCCACTGGCGCAGGCTATCGTGGACAAGGCCAAAGCACAGAACTTGAAATTGGAAGAGACGAGCGGCTTCGAAGCCATCCCTGGTCTGGGGATGAAAGCAACTGTCGTGGGCAAGGTACTGCTCGTGGGCAATCGCAAACTTATGGGTGACAACAATATCGCGCTCAACGAACACAGCGAACATGCAGCCACGCTGGAAGGCACAGGACGCACAGTTGTGTATGCCGCCGCCGACGGTCAGTTTACCGGATTGATTGCCATCGCTGACGCAGTGCGGCCTAACGCGAAAGAGGCCGTTGAAAAATTGACGGAAATGGGTGTGCAGGTCGCCATGCTAAGCGGCGACAACCGCGCCACCGCTGAACGCATCGCCGCTGAACTCGGAATCAAAACTGTCTTCGCTGAAGTATTGCCGGGGCAGAAAGCCGATAAAGTCAAAGAACTACAATCACAAGGCAAACTGGTAGCAATGGTGGGCGACGGCATCAACGACGCGCCCGCGCTGGCGCAGGCCGATGTGGGCATCGCCATCGGCGCCGGCACGGATGTGGCGATGGAAGCCGCCGACGTGGTGCTGATGAAGTCCGATCCGTTCGACGTGATTGGTGCGATTATCCTCAGCCGCGCAACCTTGCAAAAGATGCACCAGAACCTGTGGTGGGCAGCGGGCTACAACATCATCGCCTTCCCGATCGCTGCCGGGTTGTTTTATCCACTCTTTGGGTTGGTGCTACGCCCGGAGATCGCCGCCATCTCCATGTCCGGCTCGTCTCTGATTGTGGCAATCAATGCGTTGATGTTGAAAAACACCAAGCTGGATGAGATCAAGGCAAATAAGAAGTGATTTTCATCCAATATCCAGGGGGTTATATAACCCGCAGCACTGAATCTCCCCCAAGTGGCCGAGACAAACACTCCCCAGTCGATGGATATGGCTGGGGAGTGTTTGTTGTATGCTTATTTTATGATCCGCGTATATTTACTGGTATTCTAAAAGGAAACGAAAAATGCAAAAAGTTAACTGGATGATCGTTGGAGTTATAAGTATCGTTGTCGTTTTGCTCCTGCTTGGAGGTGGCATGATGATGGGTGGTTGGAGTTATGTTAGCGGGGGCATGATGGGTAGCTGGGGCAATGGCGGGTATGGCATGATGAATAATTGGGGATATTCTCCCTTCGGTTGGATTGGGATGCTCTTCATGTGGCTGATCCCGATCGGGCTGATTGCACTGGCAGTCTTCGGCGTTGTCTGGCTTGTGCGCAAGGCTGGCAACCCCAAGCCGCCATCCGCATAAAGTCCCACCCAAATGATGGGATGAGCGTGCGTAAAATACATCCAGCGAGTGTTTCCAAACTGAAAGCTGATTAAGAAAATGGCAAGGCTTAATGCGTTTACGAAAAATAACCTGAATAAGCAAGGATTTGGAAAACTTGACGATGAGGCTAAATCCCGCTACTTGTTACCGTTGCGCTTCACGCCCGGAGTAGCCATCATCTTAATTGTGATCGGATTGGTCTTGCAGTCTCCTATTTGGATTGGGGCAATGGCGCTAGTTGCGGTGAGCGGGGCGCTATTCCCCCACGGTATGCTGATTGATCTGGTGTATAACCTGGCTATCCGGCACTTATTTGGCGCGCCAGCGCTGCCACCTACGCCAACGCCGCGGCGGTTTTCCTACCTTCTTTCGACCATTTTTTTGACAGGCTCCGCCCTAGCCTTCTACTATGGGCTGGCGCTGTTGGGATTCTTCCTGGGATTTCTGGTTGTCATCGCTGGCACGGTCCTGACCACGACGCTCTGGTGCCTTGGCTCGTGGTGGTACAGGCTGATTTTCGGACATCCAGCTGCACAATAGCGCGATCCACGCAAAAAAAATAAAATTCGAACTTTCGCAAAATGGCTTGTATTAAACGATATAGGCCATTTTGCTTATATCAGGATGGGCTAATTCTCGCTATTCTCAGACTGAAAATAGTTCTATACTGAACATAACCAACAGAAAGGAAGCAAACATGACTGTCAAAGACCCAATCTGCGGCATGGAGATAGATCCCAAAACCGCTTTTGCGACCCGTGAACACATGGGTAAGACATTTTATTTCTGCTCAAAAAACTGTGCGGAACAGTTCGACGCGGCTCCGCACAGCTATATGACCGGCTCTGCGACGACCGGCTTCAACCCCGATAGGCCGTTTTCCAGCATCGAACTGCCGATATCTGATTTACCAATGGTTCAATCCGCCACCAGTCTCGAATTTGCCTTGCAGGCATTAGATGGCGTCCATCAGGTGACGATCAACGCCGGGGCAGGCTTGCTGAGAGTGGAGTATGACCCAGAGAAGGCAACCGTCCCCCAGATGGCGCAAGCCATCAAATCCGCCGGGTTCACTCTTGATACCATACAGACCCGCATTGGTGTTGAGAACCTGCGCTGTGCATCCTGTGTGCAATTCATCGAGACTGAACTGAAGGCAACCCCTGGCGTATTGAACGCTTTGGTCAATGTCGCCACACAGGAAGCAACGGTGGATTACCTGCCTGAAAAGACCACACTGGCGAACCTGAACACGGCCATTGAGAACTGGGGCTACAAGCCACGCACTGCTGCCAGCGATGAGCCTGTGGATAAACAGGAAGAAGCCCATGCCCGTGAATACCGCAAATTGATGAACAAGTTTTGGTTCGCCGCGGCTGTCTCTATCCTTGTGATGATAACGGCCTATTATCAGGTTGTGCCAATCTTGCGCGACCTGAGCATGGATTCCTTGCGATTATTATGGGGTCTTACTGGCCTGCTGACCCTGCCGGTCATGTTCTGGTCGGGGATTGATTTCTTTACCGGCGCATGGGCGGCTTTCAAACATCGTTCTGCGAACATGAACACGTTAATCGCGCTCGGCACCGGTGCAGCCTGGCTGTATTCGACGTTTGCAATCCTGTTTCCGTCCGTCTTCCCTGAAGGGACATCGGAACCATTTTATGATGTTGTTGCTGTCGTAATTGCCTTGGTTGTTTTGGGCCAGGCGCTGGAACTACGCGCCAAGGGACAATCCAGCGCGGCAATAAAGAAATTGCTCGGCTTGCAGGCCAAGACTGCCCGCGTCATTCGTGATGGTCAGGAAATGGATTTGCCGGTCGAGGAAGTGCTGGTCGGCGATGTGATCCAGGTGCGCCCCGGCGAAAAAGTGCCAGTGGATGGCGTCATCGTCGATGGCAGTTCGGCAGTGGACGAATCCATGCTGACGGGTGAGTCTCTGCCCGTCTCAAAGAAGCAGGGTGACGAAGTCATCGGCGCTACGCTCAATAAGACCGGTGCGTTTAAATTCCGCGCCACCAAGGTCGGTAAGGATACGGCACTGGCACAAATCGTCAAAATGGTGCAGGATGCCCAGAATTCCAAAGCGCCGATTGCAAGGCTGGTGGATGTTATCTCTGGGTATTTCGTGCCTGTGGTGATGATCCTGGCTGTCTGGACGTTCGTCATCTGGTTCACTGTGGGGCCACAGCCGCAACTGGTCTATGCTCTGGTGACCAGTGTAACAGTACTCATCATCGCCTGTCCCTGTGCGCTGGGCCTGGCAACGCCAATGAGTTTGATGGTGGGCATCGGTAAGGGCGCAGAAAACGGGATTCTGATCCGCTCCGGCGAAGCCTTGCAAACTGCGCGCGCCATCCAGACCGTGGTTCTGGATAAGACCGGCACAATTACAAAGGGTAAACCGGAATTGACGGATATCGTCATGAGTGATCCATCGCCCGTGAGTAGTGATGAATTGGTGAGGTTGGCTGCTTCGGTCGAAAAAGTCAGCGAGCATCCTTTGGCGCAGGCAATTGTCGAAGGAGCGCAGGCCCGCAAGCTGGAGCTGGAAGAAGTCGCAGATTTTGAAGCCATCCCCGGTTACGGCGTTTCTGCCAAAGTTGGAAGCCGCTTTTTGTTGATTGGCAATCTCAAGTTAATGAACCGCGAAAATATCGCCCTTGGAACCCTTGAAGAACAGTCCAAATCACTCGCTGACGATGGCAAAACACCGATGTACATTGCCATTGACAACAAAGCCGCTGGAATCGTGGCCGTCGCCGACACGATCAAGGAAGACTCTGCCGAAGCAATTGCCGCCCTGCAAAAGATGGGCATCGAAGTGGTGATGATTACCGGCGACAACCGCCGCACCGCCGAGGCAATTGCCCGCAAAGTCGGCGTCAAGCGCGTACTGGCCGAAGTCTTACCTGAGGATAAGGCGAAAAACGTTCAACTGTTGCAAGCAGAAGGTAAGAAAGTCGCAATGGTTGGTGACGGTATCAACGATGCCCCTGCGTTGGCGCAAGCGGATGTTGGTCTTGCGATCGGCACAGGCACAGATGTTGCCATTGAAGCATCTGACATCACGCTCATCAAGGGCAGCCTGAAAGGGGTGGTTACCGCGATCGAAGTCAGCCGCGCCACGATGACGAATATCTATCAGAATTTGGTCGGCGCGTTTTTCTATAATGTGTTGGGTGTTCCGGTGGCGATGGGCATCTTGTTCCCGTTCTTTGGTTTGCTGCTCAGCCCAATGATTGCAGGTGCAGCAATGGCCTTCTCGTCTGTCACGGTAGTTGGCAACGCCAACCGGTTGCGCGGGTTCAAACCCAAATTCAGTGCGAAGTGATCCTGATGAACATCCAACTCCTCTACTTTGATGGTTGCCCATCCTGGCAAGATGGGCTGAAAAACCTGGAAATCGCCTTGCGGGAACTGCAGATTGACGCTCCAATCGAATTGGTCAAAGTTTTGGATGACCCCGATGCTGCCCGCCTACAATTTGCCGGTTCATCCTCGTTTTGGGTGGACAGCCGGGACCTTTGGCACGAGCAAAGAGAAAATTTTTCTCTGAGTTGCAGGGTTTACGCCACGCCGGCAGGCCTGCGGGGCTCCCCAACCATAGCAATGCTAAAAGAAAAACTTGCAGTGAAAGGATAAAAAATGACTACCCCACAAATGATCGTTATTTTGAGCGGATTTGCTCTTACCGTGCTGATTGTCTGGTATTTCTGGCTTTCTCCAAAAGGACAGACGCGTGCCGCAGTAAGTGCTTCGGGGGCGCAGGAGGTGGCTATCATGGTGAAAGGTGGCTATTCCCCGGATGTGATCGTGGCGCAGAAAGGCCGCCCCGTACGCTTGACCTTTACTCGCCAGGAAAGTTCGTCTTGCTCGGAGCAAGTATTGTTTCCTGATTTCAATCAGAGCGCGTTGCTCCCCGAAGGTGAACAGGTCACGCTAGAGTTCACTCCCAGTGAGCCAGGTGAATATGGCTTCCAGTGCCAGATGGGTATGCTGCGCGGGAAGTTGATTGTGGAATAAACGAAGATAGGCTATTTTGCCTATCCACAAATGCGACAGATGGCGCTGTTTACTACTGTCTTTTGGTTATACACTGAGAATATGGTGTCGTCTGATAAACAAAAAGGAGAAAGATTATGGTAAAAGACCCCGTTTGTGGGATGGAGATTGACCCTAAAACTGCTGCTGGCAAGTCCGAGTATCAAGGTCAGACCTATTATTTCTGCGCGCTTGGCTGCAAGATAGCCTTCGACCAGGAACCCGGCAAGTATGTCAAAGCCGCAAGCCATGGTGATGAACACGCTCACCACTAACCTATTTTAAGGGACAGTCCTTGCGGACTGTCCCTTAAAATTTTATTGAAAGTGTTTCGCATGTTAACGATCAGCATTGACCCGATTATTTTTAGTTTTGGACCTTTGACATTCCGCTGGTACAGCTTGATCTTGATGCTCGCCATGGTTATTGGAATCTGGCTCACGGCGCGCGAAGCCGAACGTAAAGGCTTCAAGAAAGAACAAATCTATGATATTGCCATCTGGATTGTGATGGCTGGGCTGCTGGGCGCACGGTTATTTCACGTGCTCGATCACTGGGCAGATGAGTTTGCTGCCAATCCCATTCGTGTATTATACATTTGGGAAGGTGGGCTGGCGATCTGGGGCGGCGTAGCGGGCGGATTGTTGGTTGCCGCGATTCTAGCCGGGAAGCATGGCTGGAAATTCTCCAAATTATTGGATGCTGGCGCTCCCGGTTTGGTGCTGGCTCAAGCCATTGGCCGGATAGCCTGCGTCATCACGGGTGATGCGATGGGCAAACCCACCACAGGGCCGTTTGGCTTCGCCTATACCAGCCCCAATGCGTTGGTACCAAAATTGGGCGTCTACTACACTCCGATGCCTGTCTACGAGTTAGTTGTTAACCTGGGAATTTTCACCCTGCTCTGGCAACTACGCAAACGCAACCTGCCGGATGGTTTACTGTTCCTGATTTATCTCGCCCTGTACAGTCTTGAACGATTTTTCCTGGCTTTTACGAGTTCCTATCAAATTCTGGCGTCTGGTCTGACACAATCTCAAATCATTGCGCTTATCTCGCTGGTGATTACTTTGGTGTTGCTTGCCAGAATGACGATTTCGGCTCGCTCCAAGGTTTCTGCTGCATAACAAAATCAACAGGAAACAAAAAATGAATGCAAATTGTCACGTAGAACCAATTCAAAAAGTCACCACCACTGATGAACTCCAGAGCTTAACCACTGTGGGACTGGCAATCTGGGGCATGGGGTGTGTCAATTGCGCCACCCGTGTGCGCAATGCCCTGCTAGCCCTGACTGGTGTAGTGGAGGCAGATGTGGATCATGCAACCGGTTTTGCTTCCGTGGAATACAGACAAAACCTGGCTTCCCTGCCTGCTTTACTTCAAGCAGTTGCCCAGGCTGGAGACGGTGACCATCACAAATATATCGCCATGTTGCTCGATTCTGCAACTCAGTCGGAGCCACTATGACGTAAAAAAAGCCGAAGGCTATCACCCAAAAAGAGTGGCCGGTGGTTGTCTATTTTGGAATGATCGGGACCGGATTTCTTGGTTACGTGATTGGCAGAATCGCCCTGGATGGATACTCTCATCCCATTCATTGGGCCTCGGGTCTGATTGCAGCAGTCGCTGGTTTTTTTTGTGGGCGGCTCCGGTACCGCTGGCGTGGCGATGTAATTTAGCAGAAAAGCTGTTGTCTTCTATGGCGGGGGCGAAAATAAGGTAAAAAGGGTCTTTTGTGATCCGGCCTTTATCGTTCCCCCCCTTTGCGTAGTTACCG
>JAKLPV010000109.1 GCA_022013685.1 Anaerolineae bacterium | reverse complement strand
TGTATGCCCTGAGCGATACCGGCGCAAACGGCGCACATGCCCTGACTGTGACCGGCAACACCGGCCACAAATCGATGGCGCTCTACGTTGGCGATGGCGAGTACCGCAAAAACCCCAACATTCGTTTTTACGCAGATATTGTTTACACGAATACACCGCCCGCCGGAGCCTTCCGCGGTTACGGCGTTCCGCAAGGCTACTGGCCGCTCGACCGTCATCTCGAAAAGATCGCGCGCGCGATGGGCTTCGACCCGATCGAATTCCGCCTTAAAAACGCCATCCATGCCGGGGAATATCATCCCTTCAGCACCGCCTGGAACGAAGGCCGCGAACCGCGTCCCGAGATTATCCACACCGTCGGGTTGGAACAGTGTGTGGCGCAGGGCAAGGCAGCAATTGGCTGGGATGATAAATTTGGGAATGAGGAATGGCGCGTAGGGCAAATTGCCAATTTGCCCCACAAACGCAAAGGCATCGGCGTCGCCCTGGTCATGCAGGGAACCGCAATTCCCTACCTCGATATGGGCGGGGCCTCGATCAAAATGAATGACGATGGCTCGTTCAATCTCCTCGTCGGCGCAACCGATTTGGGGACAGGTTCAGACACCGTCCTGGCGCAAATGGCCGCCGAAGTGCTGGGCGTACCGATTGAAGACATGATCACTTACTCATCCGACACCGATTTCACCCCCTTTGACAAAGGCGCGTATGCCTCGAGCACAACCTATATTTCAGGAACAGCAGCAGTACGGGCTGCGGAAATTGTGGCGGAAAAAATAAAAAAACGCGCCGCAGCCCTGCTCGGGCTGGCAGACGATGAGATGATTCGCCTGGCCGATAAACAGGCCTACGCCCCGGATGGCCGCTCTGTCACCCTGGCCGAAATCGCGCTCGAATCGCTTCATCGCAACAATCAGGAACAGATCATGGGCGTCGCCAGTTACGTTTCGCCTTCCTCGCCGCCACCCTTTGCCGCCCAATTCGCCGAGGTGACGGTGGATTCCGAAACCGGGGCCGTGACCGTCGACAAGCTGGTCATGGCGGTCGATTCGGGCATGATCATCAACCCGCAAACAGCCTCTGGCCAAATCGAGGGCGGCATGACCCAGGCCCTGGGTTACGCTGTCTGCGAGGAGATGCTCTACGACGAGAAGGGCAACGCCCGCGAGCGCGATTTCCGTGACTATCACATCTTCCTGGCAAATGAGATGCCGGAGCTGGAAGTGATTTTCGTCGAAACCTTCGAGCCCACCCACCCCTTCGGGGTCAAAGCCGTCGCCGAAATCCCCATGGACGGGGTCGCCCCGGCGGTCGGCAACGCGGTCCGCGACGCGCTCGGCGTGGATGTGGACGTCAACCCGGTCACGCCAGAGCGGGTCTGGCGGGCAATCAAGAACAAGTGATCAAAGACGGCCTGGCAGGAAACTAGCCGGGCCGTCTTTTCTGCAAAGAAAAAGAAAGGAACGGTTGTTGTGGAATTTCAGAAAATCATCGAGCGAGCCATGCAAATCCGCCAGCAATGTGCGGCGTTTGAAAAAGAAAGCTATGGCGCAGTCTGGACAAACGAAGAGCTTGCGTTGGGTTTCGTCGGCGATGTCGGCGACCTGGCAAAGCTGGTGGTAGCCATGGAAGGAAAACGTAACATTCCAAACGCCGAGGAAAAACTTGCCCACGAACTGGCAGATTGCCTTTGGTCGGTAATTGCCCTGGCAAATGCCCACAATATTGACCTGGAACAAGCTTTTTTAGAAACGATGGACAGTCTGGAAAAACATATTCGTGTTTCGATGAAGGAATAAATTTCGCGCCGGCTGATGCACCAAACCATCTTCCGATTCGATGAACCCAGGCCTGCGTTTTTCAATACGGCTTTTGCCACTTGAAAAATAATCTATTCTGGAGTATTTTTATCTTAATATCAGATTTGTTTTTTTGTGACTTACGTCACAATGCTTGCGGCAAGCATGTTGTATATTAAGGGCAGATTAAACCCAACAAAGATTCAGGTGAGCAATGCAAAGATTTTTATTTGTCATAGCCGCAGTTGCGGCAGTCATGGCACTCGGAACCTTCGTTTACGTCAGCGGAGCAGTATCTTTTATGGGCAGCAGCCCGGAGACTTGCGCCAACTGCCACGTGATGGATTCGGCTTATGAAAACTGGATCCATGCACCGCATGGACGGGATGTAAAGTGTGTAGACTGCCACCTGCCGCATGATAACCTGGTTAATTACTGGGTGGTCAAGGGGCAGACCGGCATGCACGATGTCTATATGTTCACCACCGGCCAGATCCCGGATGCCATCCGCGCCAAGGCTGAGACAAAGGAAGTTATCCAGCACAATTGCGTGCGCTGTCACGAAGAGACCATTGACGCAGTGGTCATGGGGCCGATGGAAAACGACCGTAATTGCTGGGAGTGCCACCGTAACGTGGCGCACGGACCGCGCGGAGCCAGCAGCGCTCCCCGGCAAGACTCTGCCCTCTATCCTTCCAAATAACATTTAGGAGAATGTCGTGATGAACAAATATGCCCTGATTTCCCTGGTCGGCGTGATCGTTTTGCTGGCTGCGGCCCTGGTCGGCACCCTGATCTTCATGCAAAATCGTCCGGTTGAATCGCGCGCCATCCAGGCCATCTATGATGTCGCACCGATGGAGCCGAACTCCGAGCTTTGGGGGCGCAACTTCCCCAACCAGTACTCCTCGTTCTTAAGAACACGAAGCAACACGGTCGATACCACCTATGGCGGCTCAAGCAAGTTTTCGCATCTTGAAAAAGATCCACGCCAGGTCATTTTGTTTGCCAGTTACGGTTTCAGCCTGGAATACAACGATGACCGCGGCCATGAAAATGCGCTGACCGATGTGCGTGAAATCAAGCGCGTCAACGAAACCACGCCCGGCACCTGCTACTCGTGCAAGTCATCCGATAATCCGGGCTTATGGGCCGAGATGGGCATGGAAGCCTACGACAAGATGAAATTCTCCGAACTTGGGGAGCACATCGACTATTCAATCGGCTGTTCCAACTGCCACGAAGCTGAAACCATGCGCCTGATCGTCACCAACCCGGCCCTCGAAGAAGCCCTTGAAGCCCAGGGCAAAGACTGGCGCACGTTCAGCCGCCAGGAAATGCGCTCACTTGTCTGCGCCAACTGTCACGTTGAATATTATTTCAAGGGCGATGGCAAATACCTGACCTTCCCCTGGCAAAACGGCACCAAAGTGGAAGAAATGTACGAGTACTACACCGAAGTTGAATTCAAGGATTGGGAACACCCCGAGGCCCTGACACCGATGCTCAAGGCCCAGCACCCGGAATACGAGATGTATACCGCCGGTTCGACCCATTTCAACGCCGGGGTAGCCTGCGCCGACTGCCACATGCCCTACGTCCGCGATGGCGCTGCAAAATATAGCGACCACAATATCCGCAGCCCATTGCTGCAACCCGAACGCGCCTGCGGACAGTGCCACAATGATGTCAATTCTGTCACTACGCGCGTCAGCCTGATTCAGGAGCAAGTCTACAATACCAAGATCGCCACCGAAGATGCGATTGTGGATGCGATCAATGCCATCAAGGGAGCTACTGCCAACCCGACCAGCGACCAGACCCTGCTGCTGGAAGCGCGCGAGCTGCACCGCCAATCGCAGTTCTACTGGGATTTTGTCTCAGCGGAAAACTCGATGGGCTTCCACAACCCCGAATATGTTTTGAAAATCCTGGCTGAATCGACCAACCTGGCCCGCCAGGCGCAGATGAAAGCCGCCCAGGCCGCCAACGACCCGAGCCTTCTGGAAACAGATACCTATTATCTAAATCAAGAAGCCGGCGCAGTAACGCCTTAAAGTTCATTCAGTAAATCAAAAATGCCCTCGGCGTAAAACCGGGGGCATTTTTTCGTTTTAGGGGTTTATGCCGAGTCTTTGGCCGGCTTTGGCGCACAGGCTGGCTCCCCCGGCTTTGAGCCATTCGTCCAGGCGGGTGCTTGCGGCGCGGTTCTGAGTGGCATCGGCGTAAATTCCGCTGCCCCAGTAAGCATAGCGGATTGTCTCAGCAGGCCAACGCGATTCCAGCCGCCCAATAACGCCGATGCCGCCGTTATACCCGGCAAAGGCCAGGCGCGCGTCGCCTGAAGCGGTCTCCAGGGAGCGGCGCAGGTAGTCCATGCCGCGCAGGGCGTTGGTATCCGGGTTCGACATGCTTTCGCCAGCCTTGAAGTGGAAGGGCATCACTTGGAACAGGCCGGTTGCCCCGGCGCTGGAGCGGATCTCGGGGTGGCCGCACGATTCGATCTGCATGACGGTGGCGGCCAGGTTGGGGTCAAGTCCGTGATCGCTGGCCCAGCGGACGATATTGGCGGCCCAATACTGCACTTCGGGTGTGAACAGGGGGGCAATCTGCCCGCCAGAGACATCCTGACGGGCAGCGGGAGCAGCCTGGACTTCAGGCTGCGAGCCAGAGTCAGAAAGGCCTCCTGCCAGCGTTGCCAGCAGGAGGCCGACGAACAACGCAGCAAGCGGTGGTATCACAAAACCAGGCAGACAGCCGCTGGATTGCCGGGCTGCCTGCCTGCGGTTCGGGGAGGAGTAAGGGACAGAGCGTGAAGGAGTCATGGCACAAATTCGTTTGGAGGTCCGCTCCGCAAAGGGAGTTTTATATTGTGGGGTTAGCGATCTTCGTAAGATTCGGGGATGTTATTGGCAAGGTTATGATAAGTCGGCTCGGAACGTGGCTGGAAGTTCAACGGTTCGGGGCGGGGAGCCGGGCGGGGCGGAGTTGCGCGCATATTCGACGCAGTGGTAATAATCGGGCGTCCGTTGTTGACCGGGCGAGGGGTCATGGCTGTGTTCACAGCCGGGCGATAGCTACCAGTGTTGCTGCGCGAAGCAGGCTGGGACGCGACCGAACGATGTTGGCGCGCATCTGACATTGAGAAGAGACGATCCCCGGCAATCGAGAAGGTACCGATAATCAGAATGCGAATAACCCAAACCATCACAGCCACAAAGACCGGTACAACTGTGCGAACGGTGTCACCGCCGACAACAGCCGCGCCCTGGCTGGCATGGGTTGAAATTGCCACAGAAACGCCCCACCACGTTAGGGTAGCATTCATGGCAGCGGCCAAAAGCCAGGCCCCAAACAGGTACCAGACTTCGGCGGGTTCATCTACACCCTGTTCGGGGGTGAAGATACGCGCAATCCCGGCAAAGTCAATACCGCAGAACGCAATCGAAAGCATGGTGGCCCATTTTATGCCGGCAAACTTCAGATCACCAAGAACATCATGCAGGGCAAACTCGGTGGTGCTGAAGTTGAAGATTTCGAAAGCCATCAGGGCGCCAAAAATCATCAGGCCAAATGCTTTGCCGCGCTGGCCGACAAACCCATTCCAGGCGCGATTGAGATTGACATTGAGTGAACGAGAACGCAGGGTGTTATTCATCAGGACCTCCTGTCCGAATTAAATAGAAACTTTGTTCTATTTACAAACATTATAGAACAAAGTTTCTATGATTGTCAAGGGCCAATCTGACCCTGTTTTTTACGGACAGGCGTTCAGTAAATGCCCGTCGAAGGTTTCGGCAAAGGTGTGCAAACCAGAGTCGTCGCAGCGGGCGCGGAAGAAATAATACGGTGTTTGGGCCGGGAAAGCGACCGCCTGCAAAGCCCCCAGGGGCGGGTTGGCAATCGGCGCAGGCGGCAGGCCGTCCACCTGGTAGGTGTTGTAGGGCGAAGCCACTTGCAAATCGTCCAGCGAGAGCGGGGATTTCCACCAGAGCGGGTCATAGCCGATTGCATACTGCACGGTCGGATCAGTTTGCAGGCGCATGCCCGCCTTCAGGCGATTCAGGAACACCGAAGCAATGATCGGCTGTTCGTCGGCCACTACCGCTTCGCGCTGGACAATCGAGGCCAGGATCACGGCCTGGTACACATCCAGTCCCTGGCGGGCAAAACCCGAGCGCAATTCTGAGCGCAGGTTGAGCGCAAAATTGTTCAACATCGTCTGCACCAGATTTTCGGCATTGATCCCGCGCGGCAAAACATAGCTATCAGGCAGGAAAAAACCCTCGGCGGTTGCGCCATCGGGCAGGAAATCCAGGTTACCGGACGGGGAGCGGGCGGCTGCCAGGAAATCTTCGGGGCTGATACTCAGGCCCGAGGTCGGCAGGCTGGCGGCGATCTCCTCCATGCGCCAGCCGGGCAGGACGACGAACTTGATCTGGGTCGGGGTGGCATCCTGTAAACGGGTCGCAATCTGCAAAGGGGAAAGCGCCGGGCTAAGAGTGAATTCGCCGGCCTGCAAACGGGTTTCGATCCCGCTGTAGATCAAATAGGCGCGGAAAGCGGCCCCATCGGGCACAAAACCTTCCTGCGCCAGGCGATAAGCCACTTCAGAAGCGCCCTCGCCGGGGCCAATGATAAAAACGCCAACCCGGCCATACGGGTTGGCCGGGTTGGTCAGCAGGCCGTCGTACCAGAGAACCAGCGCAGAATATTGCAAACGTTTGGCGAACCCAAGCGAGGTCGAGGATGGGCCGACCATGCGTTCGGCCAGCAAAGGGATCGCCAGGAGAGCAGAAAACAGGGCAAGGGCAAGAACAAACAAAAAGATCAAGCCGCAAGACAGCCCCGGCCTTGCGCGACGACGACTTAAAGATTTGGTCATTTCACTCCAAAGGTGGCTGTGCGAGCGTATCCAGATAAGACTGCAACAAGACTGCGGCAGCGTGGTCATCGAGATGCCCGGCGCGCTTGTTGCGGCCAAAGCCCATCGCAAGCGCCGCAGATTGCGCATCGCGGGTGGTCATGGCCTCGTCCCACATCAAAATGGGCAGCTCGGTTTGCAGGCCAAGCGCCTCGGCAAAGCGGGCCGCGCTGCGCCCGGCGACGTTCGGCAGGCCGTCCATCTGGAAAGACTGCCCGACCAGAATCAGCCCGACTGCCTGCTCGGCGGCGATTTCGGCCACGCGGGCAGCATCCAGCGCGCGCGAAATGTGCTTGAGCACCTGCAAGGGGCGCGCCAGCCGTGCGGTCTCATCGCTGAGCGCCAGACCGATCCGTTTTTCGCCGTGGTCAACTGCAAGAATACGCATAAGAGTCTTTCTGACGAGAAAATAGTACGCGGATTACACGGTTTTTTTAAAAAATCCGCGTAAATCTGTAAAATCCGTCCAACCCGCGTTCCAAAAAAAAACTAAAACCCGGAAGAAAACGAGATCCGAAACGGCAAGACCGGCAGCCAGGGCCACCAGAGCGGGCGCACCGAAACCCTGGGCGGCAGGTTCAGGTCAAAGGCCTCGGTCAGCAGGCTGGCAGCCCGGCGCGTAGTGCGCCCCTGCACCAAGGCCAGGGCTTCGGCAGGCCTAACCTGCAATTGGACAGAGCGCGCAGCCTGCACCTGCCAGCGCGCCAGGCCGTCAGCATCCTGGAGCGGCGGCGAAAGCGATTTAACGGTCAACGTGCCAGGGCGGGGGCCGTATCCGGGCGGCAGGGCTGCATCGAGCGCAAAGGCGGCCAACTGGCGCAGATCGGCGTCGGTGGCGTAAGCGGCCTCGAAACGGGCGCGCAGGCTGAGGGTCAGCGTGTCCGCGGGCGCGCCGGGCAACGGGTCAAACTGCTCTTCGAGTACGTCCACCAATTTGACGGAATCGGCCAAAAGCAGATCGCCCGCCTTTAATTCCGCGGAAATTTGGACGCGGGCCTGCTCAGACAGTTTTTTGAGCAGGTTGGCGCGCAGCAGATTACGATCCTGGTCGCTGGGGACGGCCCCGCGCCGGTCGCTGCCGCCCGTGGCCTGTTCGCCGTTGCGGACAGTGAGACTCAGCCCCAGCGGACTCTGAAAGGCGCTGATGGCCTCTGCCGCGACATTGCCCGCCGCGCCGCCCGTAAGGGCGCGCACACGCACTGTGAGCGGGTCTTCATTGCGGGCGGGGACGAGAACGCTGCCAAGGGTTTCGAAAGCCTGTGGGACAGCCTCGCGGGTCAATAGGATCGTCCCCGCAGGCACGCGGACATCTTCGTCGCTCAAATTCTTGAATTCGACAGTCGTCTCGGCCTTTGCGCCGGGCAGGTTCGCCAGGCCGCTGGCAGGCGCGGAGGCGCTGGCCTGCAAATCGAGCGTCAGCCGCCGAATGGGGATTTCGCCGGAAAGGTAGACCTGGGTCGTATCGGCGCGGGCCACAACCGGCAGGGTGACGCTTTGTTCGCGGATGGGCGGCGTGACATGCACTTCGGCGGAAGGCAGGAAAAGCAAAACAATCAGCAAAACAGCCAGCACGCCTGCGGCAAATACGCCGACACGGGCTGCCAGATTCAAGCGATAGGGATCGCCCGGCAGGGAAGCGCGCAGGCCGCGCAGGTCGAGGCGGCGTCGGGCCGGGAAATCAAAGGGCTGAACAGCCTGCCATTCTTTGATCTGGGCCTGCTTGCTGGTGCGAAAACAGGGGATTTTTTGCTCGCGGGCCGCCCACCAGATGCCCGCATCGCGGGTCACCAGGCCGACCTCCGCGCCCAGGGTTTGGGCATGGCGGCGCAGCAGGGTCAGGTCGAGCGGGCGCACATCCACCCCCCCGCGATTCGGCCAGACCAGCAGGATGCGCGGAGTCTTGGCCCATGACATGCGGTCACGGATGGAAACCAGGTTATCGTGAGATTCGAGGTGCAGCAGGGTGGTTTTCATGCAAGGGAATTATAAACCAAGCCCAGAACGTTTAACGCAGAGTCGCAGAGCAGCAAAGGCGCGGGGCTTTTCTTTGCCAGGCAAAATAATCTGAGCCAGCATCTGCTGCTCACGTTTGTCATATCGAGCAATAGCGACATCGTGCCCGCAGGGTAGAAATCTTACCCACGAGCACGATGTCACCGTTACGCGGTTCGAAATAACAAACGCTGCCGGTAAAGAATTAAGCCTTTGGCTTTTATGGGCAATCAAATCCGCTGACACTGTAGACCGTGTATTCGGCGCTTTCGTAGGCCACTGGCAACGAATGGCTGCGCGGTTGTTGGATGACCGCATATTGGGCATTCAATTGGCAGGCTGCGTACAACAAATCTTGTGTCGAAAGATTGTCATAGGCCTCTCGCGTCAGGCGGACATTGTTGAAATAGTCGCCGTCAAATTTATCAAGCGCACCAGGGGCGACCAGCTCGAAACGGGTTTTCCACTCGATCTCATAGCCAGGCTGGAAGGCCGCCACCAGGATCTCGGACAAGGTCCCCACGCTGGCGCGCTCAGAGTGGACGCGCCAGTCCGATTCTTGCGGTCCCCATTTTTCGGGTGGAGTGATAAAACGCGCATCGGCCGGGGTATTGTCACGCGCCCAGCGCTGGACATCGACCCAGTCTGTAGGCTGGCCGTAGATGTAGAGTCCGCCCGGGTTCCAAAATCCCATCAGGTAGACAGTGGCATATGAGGCAATGATCAGAAAGGGCATGAGCGCAATTGCCAGCTTGAGCACGGCCGCTTTTTTGGTCCACCTGACTACGAGCCAGGTTACCAGCAAAAGCAAAGGCGTGGGTGAAAAGAGAAAAGTCCCGAGCAGGAAAGCGTAAACCGGGCGGGACTGTTGTTTCTGTTCGTGAAGCTTGGCCAGGAAATTGGCAAAAAACAGGTAGGCCAGGATCAAAATCCACAGGCCGATGCGCACGATCTGGGATTGGATCAAAATGGTCACCGATAAAAAGTAAACCACGATGACATGCACCAACACCACGATGATCCCGGCGTAGATGAAGTTGCGGGCCGTGGTGGCCGGCTGGGGGACATCGGCATGCGGCAAAACGGCGAAAAACAGGAAAACGGTACTGACCCCGCCCAGAACGATCGGCCACGTCCCGGGGTAGGTGGGGCTGAACATGGCAAAAAGATGAAAGAACAGGGTCTGGTTGAGAAAATCAACCCATTCGTGGCGCAGCGTGAAATCGATCGGGGCGCCGCCCGCGCCAGCCTTCCAGAGCAGGACCGGGGCCGCGCTCAGCAGAAAAAGAAGGGCCGAGAGCAAAATATTTTTAATCCCGATCCGGCGGAATTCGAGCAGGCAGGCCAGCCCGAACATGGCCAGCACAAAATTGACCGAAACCACATGAATGTTGTACATCAGGCCGGCGATCAAAAAAGCCAGCGGAATGCGGCCCTTGAAAAACTGGTTCAACGCGACCAGTAAAAACGGCAGCACAAACGTGCGGCTGAGCGGCGCAAACTCGAAGATCGGGAAACCCGAAAAGCCGAAATGAGGCACAATAAAACCGAGCACGCTGAACAACGAGGCCAGCGGGTTGTGAAAAAGGGTTTGGCTCAACGCCCAGATGGCCCAAAAGCTAAGGTAAATGCTGACCAGGTGCACGACAAACAGGGCCGGTTCGAGCCAGCCCGCCCGCAAAATGGGAATAAAAAAATACCAGAAATACGAATAATAAATGCTGTTCAGGCTGATCATCGCATCGCCGTCATACATCGAGGGGTAGGCGGCAGATTTCAGGAACGGGATGTGCATGGCCTCGTCAAACGTACCGAAGTTGTAGCCGATGAAGAGCACCGTGGCAACCGTGGCGGCCAGGAAAAGCAGGTGACGCGCCAGGTTCGATTTTTGTAAATGATCAGAAAGTTTATTCAGCATGGTTTTTCCTATATGCGGCAATGAATACGCCGCTTACAAACTGCTCCAGGAGCTCAAGACATTGGTCAGGGTATGCGCAAACCAGCCGGGCAAAATACTCCCTGAACGGTCTCGCAGCCAGCCTTGCAGCCAGCCAGCCACAAATTGCGGGATAAGAATCGGCCAAAAACCGAACCCAATTGTCAACAGGAGCAGGTGCGGCAGCAGGAAGATAAGCGCCTGAACTGTATTGCCCACCCCAAAACCAAAGCGGCGTACCAGCCAGCCGCCCAGCCAGCCGCGGAAGAAAACTTCTTCGCCCAGGGCGGTGTAAATTCCCTCACGCAGCAGGATGAACAGGAATGTCGTCAGGCTGGGGGCCAGCCCGGCATACGAGGCCAGGTTGACATTCTCACTCTGCATCAGTTCCGATGGGATAAATTGCAGCGCAATCCAGGCCAGCCCGCCAATCACCGCCGCCACGCCCAATGCCCACAAGAGATAGATTGGCCGACTGCCCTGCCAGCCAACGCTGGCGAAGGCTTCGCGCCAGGTCTTTCCCTTGCGGCGCAACACACCAAGCAGAATCAGGGAAGGAATAGACAAAACGATCAGTTGAAGCGGAAATTCCATATAAAAACTCCTGTGATAATTTCAAGAAAAAGCGCAAAGACTCAAGACTGTCTTTGCGCTACAGATTCTCGTCCGCACACAAATCGCTTGTGCGATTTACTTTACTTTTTCAGCCAGCCAGCCGCCAACGCTGGCCAATGCCTCGGCCAGTTTTGCCACATCCTTGCCGCCGCCAAAAGCCAGGTGCGGCGCGCCGCCGCCGCCCGCGCCAAGCTGGCGCGAGATATGCCCGACCAGGTCGCCGGCTTTGACGCCGCGCTTGATCAGGTCCTGGGTCACAGCCGCCATGACAGTCACAGCCCCCTCCCCGCTCGAGGCGACCACGCAGACGCCATTTTCAGCGTAGCGAGCGCGGAACTGGTCGGCCAGCTTGGTCAGCGAGTCCTTGTCCACGCCGGGCATTTCGGCCACCAGCAGGCGGGCCTCGCCAACCGTCTGGACGTTTGCCAATTGAACATTGAAGGTTACCAGGGCCAGCTCGGCGCGGGCTGCCGCCAGGTGTTTCTTGACGGAGGCCAGTTCGTCTTGCAGGGATTCTGCTTTGACGGGGACATCCTCCAGGCTGGATTTGAGTGCAGACGCGACAGCTTTTAGCGCCCTGAAGCGTTTCGCTACCAGTTCGTACGCCCCGCGGCCGGTCACCGCTTCGATACGCCGGACTCCCGCCGAGGCGGCTTCCTCCCTGGTGATGACAAACAGGCCGACATCTGAGGTGCGCTCGAGGTGGGTTCCGCCGCACAGTTCGTAGGAATGCCTGTCGTCGGGGTCGCCAATCGTAATGGTGCGCACAACTTCGCCGTATTTCTCGCCAAAGAGCGCCATCGCGCCTTCGGAAATAGCTTCTTCGCGCGATTTCGTTTTGGGCATAACGCTCATATCAGCCGCGACGGCCTCGTTGACCAGGCGTTCGACGCGCTCGATCTGCTCGGCGCTCATCGATTCGGGGTGGTTGAAGTCGAAGCGCAGGCGGTCAGGCGCGACCAGCGAACCGGCCTGGCGGGCGTGTTCGCCCAAGACCTGGTGCAGGGCCGCGTGCATCAGATGGGTGGCGGTATGGTTGCGCATGATGTCGTGGCGGCGGGCCATATCGACTTCGGCGATGGCCTTGTCGCCGACGCGCGGGCGTCCGCTGACAACTTCGCCGATGTGCGAGATCAAGCCCGCAGCCGCGCGGCGGACATCGGTCACTTCGATCTGCCAGCCCACACCAAATTCGCCGGTTGGCAAGGTTGAAATCATCCCAGTGTCGCCAACCTGTCCACCAGCCTCAATATAAAAGCCGGTACGAGGCAGGATAATCTCAACCCGATCTCCAACCTGGGCGTCGGAAACAGAATTTCCATCGACCACAAGGGCTAAAACTTCGGCATTAATCTGCAAGCTCTCATAGGGATCATATTCGACACCCTTTTCGCCGAGTTTTCCAGCTTTCTGAAGCTCACGCAAAATGCCTGCATAAAACTCTGCATCTTCGCCGCCCATCTTGCCCATAGCCTTCCCGCCCCCTGAAGCAAGGCGGTGCTCGTTCATAGCGGCCCGAAATCCAGCTTCATCAACATCCAGGTTTTGGTCTGTAGATTCGCGCAGAATATCGCGGGTAATCTCAAAGGGTAAACCATAGGTGGCGTACAACTCAAACGCCTTACGCCCGTCAAGAATCAACTTGCCATTGGTCGATTTTCCATCAGAAATCAGCTCGCCAACCATGTCAGCAAGATGGGCTTGCCCGAGTTCAACCGTCTGCGCGAAGCGGATCTCTTCGCGGGTCAGGTTTTCGAGGATCGGCTGGCGGCTCTTGACCAGTTCCGGGTAGAACGCACCGTATTCTTCGATAAAGGCATCCGCCACTTTGGCCAGGAAAGGCTCGGTCAGGCCGATCTTGGTCCCGAAACGGGCCGCGCGGCGGATGATCATGCGGCAGATGTAGTTGCGTCCGGCGTTGCCGGGCACGACCCCGTCCGCGATCAGGAAGGCGGCGGAGCGGGCGTGATCGGCAACCACGCGATATGGCGTGAAATCGGCGAACATCTGCTCGTGGGTCTTGCCGGTCAGGGCCGAGAGAACCTTCATCGCGCCGCCGAACAGGTCGGTCTTGTAGTTCGAATCGACGCCTTGCAGCACCGAGACGATGCGCTCGAAACCCATCCCGGTATCGACGTGTTTGGCGGGCAGCGGCTCGAGGCGGCCATCTTCGAACAGGTTGTACTGGATGAAAACGTTGTTCCACAGCTCGAGGTAGCGGGTGCAGTCGCCGTTGACGCCGCACTGGTGGGGGGTACCGCGCAGGTTGTCGCGTTCCTCGCCCAGGTCGATGTGGATCTCGGAGCACGGGCCGCAGGGGCCGAACTCGGCCATCTGCCAGAAGTTTTCCTTGCGTCCGAAAAAGAGAATATTCTCAGGCTGCATCCCAGGTTGCTTTTTCCAAATATCGGCGGCTTCCATATCCTGCGGGACGTTGCCCTTGTCATCCTTGAAACAGGTGGCGTAGAGTTTGTCCTTGGGCAGGCCCCAGACATCGGTCAGCAGCTGCCACGACCAGGCAATGGCTTCTTCCTTGTAGTAGTCGCCGAACGACCAGTTGCCGAGCATTTCGAAAAAGGTGTGATGGGTGTCGTCGCGGCCGACATCGTCGAGATCGTTGTGCTTGCCCGCCACGCGCATGCATTTCTGCGAATCAACGGCACGGGTGTAGGGACGCGAATCGGTGCCGACGAAAACATCCTTGAACTGGACCATGCCCGAGTTGGTGAAGAGCAGGGTTGCATCCCCACCCGGCACCAGCGACATGGACGGGACGGCGGTGTGGCCATGTTCAACGAAGAAATCTATAAAGTTCTGGCGAATTTCGTTTCCGGTCAGTTTTTTGCTCATAAAATTGCTCCAGATGTGTGGAATGGGTCGAATTATACCAAGAGGGGGAGTCCGAAGTCTCCTGACTTCGGTGCAAAATCGGCCTGTCCTGACGGATTATCAGGAGAGATTTTGCACTCCGCTAGAAAATAAAAACCCCGGGCTGGTTGAGCGCCGGGGCAAATTGACTTAAGGCAAAATATCGCGTTACGAGCGGCTCATCCGGCAGAATGTGTTTACCCCGGCTTTTCCAGCCGGGCGGGTAGCGGAGGCGCGTAAGGCAAGTTCGAGTTTCATACGGCGGATTATACCAGCGGCGCGGGAAAAGATGGGGAAATGGGGCGGAAATGCTATACTTAACAGAAAGTGGAACAGAATGCCCAAACGCGCTAAAACTGAACCACCAAAACAGAATCCTTCTTTAACGGGGAAAGGCCCCCACCCGGCCTCCCCCAAATACGACGATGATCATCATAAACGCGCATAAAAAGTATGAATCGTCGAATTTGGGGGAGGTGGCCGATAGGCCGGAGGGGGCAAAGAGGCAATCATGGCAAAAGACGTGGCATATCTCGCAGCAGAAAAGAAAATCGAAGAAGCTCTGAAATTGAGTACAACAGTACTTGACCTCAGCAACGATTACAGAACTCCTGATGAAAAGAAACTCACCAAGTTACCAGAGTCTATCGGAAAACTTAAACGATTAACTTCACTGAACCTTTCCTATAACCAACTGACGGCACTGCCAGACTCGATAGGGCAACTCACGCAGTTACAGACGCTGTATCTCTCCAACAATCAACTGACGGCACTGCCAGACTCGATAGGGCAACTCACGCAGTTACAGACGCTGTATCTCTCCAACAATCAACTGACAACACTGCCCGACTCGCTGGGACAACTCACGCAATTGCAGACGCTGGATATCTCCATTAACCAACTGACGGCACTGCCAGAAGCTGTCGGAAATCTCAGAAATTTAACAGGGCTTCATTTGTATTCAAATAGGCTGGTCATATTTCCTGAAGTGATTGGAAATCTAACTAATTTAACCATCCTTCGTTTGGGTGGCACTCAGTTGACCACAGTCTCTAAAGTTATTGGAAAGCTGAGTAATTTAACTGAACTTCATTTACATAATAATGAACTGACCACACTCCCGGAAGTTATCGGAAAACTGAGTAATTTAACTGGGTTTTTGTTAGCCCACAACCAACTCACCAACCTTTCTTCCTCCTTCGCCCAACTTGAGCATTTGGAAAGTTTCAACCTCGATGAAAACCCCCTGAACCCCGCTCTGCAAAGCGCATACGACGCATGTAAGCCACCGAATTATGAACCACTCAAAGCCTACCTGCGCAGTCTGGAAAACGCCGAGCCGCTCTACGAAGCCAAACTGGTGCTGGTCGGCGAAGGCAACGTCGGCAAGACCACGCTTTTAAAGGCGTTGAAAAGTAAAAAAGGAGAAGGAGCGCCGAAGAAAGATGAAAGAACCACCCACGGGGTGGAGATCGATA
Source organism: Anaerolineae bacterium (assembly GCA_022013685.1). GTDB lineage: Bacteria > Chloroflexota > Anaerolineae > Anaerolineales > Villigracilaceae > UBA8950. The sequence goes on along the minus strand of JAKLPV010000109.1, from coordinate 26,801 downwards.
TTCATGGCTTGAAGTTACCCCATCCAGAAAAAGACGGTGTCGAAATCCAACTCAACGCCTGGGATTTTGGCGGGCAGGACGTTTACCGCGTCACGCACCAGTTCTTCTTCAGCCGGCGTTCGCTCTACCTGCTGGTCTGGGAGCCGCGCCGCGGCGTCCAGGCCGGTCAGGTGGAAGACTGGCTGAACATGATCCGCCTGCGAGTCGGGGATGAGGCGCGCGTGCTGATTGTCTCGACGCACTGCAAAACAGGCGAACGCATCGCCCGCATCGATAAACCCGTGCTCCAGCAACAATACGGTGAGATGATTGTCGGTTTTTACGAGGTGGATAGTTTAGTTCCTGATGAACATACGGGCGAGATGGTCGGCATTGCAGCATTGAAAAAGGTTATCGCCGAAGAGTCTGCCAAGTTGGAGCAAATGGGCATGCTTTTCAATAATAATTGGAAAGCGGCGCGCGATGAACTGCTCACCCTTTCCGAGCCACGCATCTCTTATGCCGCCTTTGGCGAAGTCTGCGACCGTCACAGCCTGAGCCAGATCGATACAAGCACCCTGGCGCACCTGATGCACGACCTCGGCTACATCGTCCATTACAGCGATGATGAACGTCTGCGGGATGACGTGGTGTTACAACCGCAATGGCTGACCAAAGCGATCGGCTTTGTGCTCGAAGACCGCACCACGCAGGAATGCGAGGGGATTCTGCCCGATGGGCGTTTATCCCAGGTCTGGCATGACCACCCCTTCGAGAAAGAACCGCGCTACGACCCCACCCTCTACCCCTTCTTCCTGCGCCTGATGGAAAAGTACGATGTTTCGTATCGCCTACCGGATGGCAAAGCCAGCCTGGTGGCCCAGCACGTTCCGCAGGTGCGCCCCGAACTCCCGTGGCTGCCAGAGCAAGACCCGCCCGAAGCTCTACGGCGCATCGCCATGATCTGCGCCATGGAAGAAGACCCGCCCGGCCTGGTGCCGTGGATGATCGTCCGCACGCATGATTATTCCACCGAACTAACCAATGCGACCGGCAGTATCCATCGCCTGCACTGGCAAAAGGGCATGTTCCTGAATCACGGGGCGCACGGTCAAGCCATGCTCGAAAAACGCGACCGTGAATTTCATGTCTACACTCAGGCAGATTGGCCCGAGTATTTTATGAACGTCATCCAGCATACCTTGCAAAAATTGATTACCGACAACTGGCCGGGCATGGAAGGTCGCTACCGCTTCATGGTTCCCTGTCCCGAAATGATTGGCGGTCAACCATGCAAGGGGCGCTTTCCTATTCATACCTTGCGCCAATGGCTTGCCGAAGGCGATACAACTGCCCGTTGTCAGGACTGCTCCAAAAGGCAGTCCATCGCAGAGTTGCTGTTCGGGTTTGAAGAACGCCCAGTCGATGTTCAACTACGGGAAATCAAAGAACAACTCGCCGGGCTGGACAGCCGCATTGCCAACTACTTCATGGCAATGATGCACGCCATCGCCGATGAAGCCAAAGATGGCCCGCGTTTGTTCACGTTCCGCTCACGCGAGGCAGGGCTTTCGCCCCAACAACTTCTTGGACGCCCCTTAAACCTTCAACTATGGTGCGAGGCGGAAGGCTGCCAGCATCCAATCATTGAAGATGGCAAGGGTTTATATCCCATCGACCAACCGCATGATTGGGTCGTGAAAATTGCGCCCTATGCCAATTTTGCGCTAAAAGTGCTTGCCACCGTTGCGCCGATCGCCGGACCTGCGATTAATACGGTTTTTGGCCCAAAAACAACCGAAGCCTGGAAAATTGCCGATCAATTGAGTTTGGCGGGGGCCATCATTGGCAAACTGCCTGCCAAACTCGAAACTCCTGACCGCAACCTGGCTCCCGGAAAAATGCTCAGCGAACCAGAGCGCTCTGGCATCCTGGCCCTGCATCGTTTCTTGAACGAAAAAGATCCCACCCAAGATCGATTGGGGCTTCAGCGCGTCCCCACCTACACCGGTGATTATCGCTGGCTGTGCAAATACCATTACGACGCCTGGCAGCCAAATATTCCAGATGTGATCGCGTAATTAACACGGTAGGGGCGACGCAATACGTCGCCCCTACCAAAACTGCCAAACGGGGGATTTCCCCCATGAAACCAGGGGAGAATTCTATATCAGCGGGCAGGGGTTTGGGCGTACAATGATTTTGGGCTGTTTCGGCATTTGACAGCACCCTGAAAGGTGGTTGCGCATGTCTCAAAACTCGAATCTCTCATCGCCGGTGCTGACCGGCACGCGGCAAACGATGATGTCGTGGTCAAAGGTCATCGAGTCTTATGAGGAAATCCCTGAAATTTACCGGCCTTTTTTAGACCCGCTGCTGGCCGCCAGCCCGGGCTTTCCGTACATTGTCCTGGCCCCGCCGCTGGATAAATTTCTGCGCAAAACCAGCGAAAAACTGATCTGTGACAGCCCGCAGGCGATCCACATCCTCGAGCGCAGCGGCGACCAGGTGCTCAAAAAAAGCTATGCGTATCAAAAAATCGGCATGCTCGAAGTCGGCATCATCCTGTTGAAATCATGGGTTACCCTGTGCGGGGAAAACAGCGAAGGCGCAAACAACTGCACAACGCTCGAATTCAACACATCCAGCGAGCGCCATTATGCGGCTTTCCTGAAGAAGATCAGGCCGGCTGCCGAAGAAAATAACGAGGGCAGCTTAAAGACCGAACAGGGCAAATTCGATCACCTGTCCGGCGCCAACTTCAAATTTATGAACTACGCGCGCAGCAGCCTGCTGGTGGGGGAAACCGTGCTTCAGTCCGTGCTGCAACCTGAAATCCGCGTCCCGGCCTGGAAAATTTTTGGCTGGACATTCCATCGAACCGTCTCGCTGGCCCACCTGAGCATCCTGACCGACCGGGAATTGATCCTGATCCGCGACGATGAGCGCAGCAAGGCAATTAAAGGCGTCCGCTATGGCGGCGTCTGGCAATATATCCGTCTGGAGAGCATCCGCTCGGTCTTGCTGGAAAACGCGGAGAATGACCTGCTCAGCCTGGTCATCGTCCCGGCAGGTGGAGATGCCATTAGAAAGAAATTCGCAGCCGCCAGCAAACCGGAGCTGGAACAACTGCGAGATAAACTTCAAGAGATGTTATTGTCTTTTTAGCCCCTGACCAGCGGCAGGGTGACGGTGAAGGTGCTGCCCTGGCCGGGTTCGCTTTCCAGGCGGATTTGTCCGTGCATCAACTCGACCAATTGTTTGGTGATCGACAGTCCCAGGCCTGTGCCGCGATTTCGGCTGGTGATGGCATCGTCAACCTGGCGAAACGGCTCGAAAATGTAGCTCTGCGCCTCGGCCAGAATGCCCGGACCGGTATCGGAAACCGCAAACGTCCAGTGGGTCGAATCCGCCAGGCGGATGGACAAATCCACCCGGCCCTGCGCGGTAAATTTGACGGCGTTATCGAGCAGGTTGGTGAGAATCTGCTCCAGGCGGCGCTCGTCGGCATACAGCGCTTTTGGGAAATTGGGCGCAACCTGAAGTTCAAAACCCAGTCCCTTGGCAGCTGCCAGCCCGGTGAAGCGCCCATTTAGTTTTTGAAAAAGTGGCTCGACCGATAAACGGGCATTTTGCAAGATGAGCGTTTCGGCATCGAGTTGGGCCTGGTCGAGCAATTCATCAATGATGCCCGCCAGGTAATTCGAGCTTTCGATGATTTCATCAACGAACTCCGTTTGTTTGGGGTTCAACTTCCCAAAAGAATTCATCTGCAGCAATTCCGCAAACCCCAGAATGCCCCCCAGCGGGGTGCGAAGTTCGTGGCTAACCCTGGCCAGCAAATGGCTTTTCAGCCGGCTGGCTTCTTTGGTTTGCTCAAGCGCAAGCGAGAGCGCAGTTTCAATTTCCTTGCGCGCTGTGATGTCGCGCAAGACGATCACCCGCCCGAGGAATTCTTTGCGTTTGTTATGTAATGGGGAAATCTGCAACTCAACCCAGCGCTCGGCGCCGACAGGAATCTCTTCCAGCGTATCAGTCACATTGCGGTAACGCTCAACAAGATCGGGCCAGGCAGCGAGCGTATCCGCAATCGGCTTGCCAATCCCCTGGGAAGCAGAAAGCCCAATCATCAGGCTGGCGGTAGGATTAAGGTCGATAATCGTTCCCTGGGCATCGATCACGATCATGCCGTCTTTCATTTCATCGATGATCAGGCCGCGGGCAATCGGCGCCAATTCCACCAAGCGAAAACCGATGATGGCCCAGGTCAGCAACAACACGGTAATGGTAAAAGCAAAGGGGGTCAGGTCCAGGTACGGGATGGGGTTGAACCCGGAAAAGTAAAGAATATTCCCAAACCAGGGAGCCAGCACCGATAGAATCAGCGCAATTGCCTGGTTGCGGTGCAACCCCTGGCGTTGGCGCAGACTGCGGAAAACAAGAAACGTTCCGGCCAGGATCAAGAGATAGGAATACGCAACATGCACCCAGTACCAGGGGCCATACGTAACGCTAAAATCAGAAAATCCCCCGGTCTGTACCAACTGCGGATTGCTCCAGAAAAGGCCGTGCCAGCGGGTTGTAACAGAGATGATGCCGGTCAGAATCGGTATGATCGCCAGGGCAATCATCCAGCGCCGGGTCAGGTTTTGGTTATCCCGAATGGCAAATTGGATGGCAAAAAAAAGCCAGACAAGCGGGGTCGTCGCAACGCCAATGTATTTCAGTTCGCCGAAAAACACCTTGGTCTGCAAATTTGCGCCAGAAATCTGCAAGGCGTAAAAAACCAGCCATTCGGTCAACGCCAGCGAAAGAAAAGAAAATAGCAGCGCATCCTTTGAAGCCCTGCGCTGCCAGCCGTAAAACGCAATCATAAGTGAAATAAAAGATGCCAGGATGACCGGAAGCGCATATGGCGTGTACTGAAATTGCATGGTTTGTCCTTTTGGAAAATGCCCAACCTGAATAGATGGATTTTACCATTTACGAGGCTTTCAGAGAACCAGAACTTGCCGGTTCTCTGATATTTATCGCGAAGAAGGCCGCATTTTGGGATTGTGGAGATTTATCACGGGAATTCCCAAAGAGCAAAATTGCATCCTGTGATTTCCATTACACCAAACATTGTCTAAAATGTGCAATAATAAGCACATATTCGAAAGGAGGCCGCCATGTACTTTCCACCCAAATTTGATCGTGAACGCGCCATTGAGTTGGGCAAGCTGGTCAAACAAGCTTACCAACGCTTCGAAGATTTCAAAAACAACAAACCCTGGAAGATTAAAGATGGCTATGCGCTGGTTTGTGAGATCTCATACCGCACCTTTTTATCGTTCGATGCTGATGGCGACAGCGGAAAGACCGCCATCGACCGCGAGATGGAAACCGCCGTCTTGAGTTCTGACACGGTCTCATTTGGGCTTGAAGACCTGGTTTACAAAGATGTACCGGTAGGTTTCATCGCCACAAAAAATGAGACCGCCTACCTCGTTTTTCGCGGCACCGTCACGCCGCGCGAGTGGATCTTTGATGCCAATATCAAAATGCAAGCCTACCGCCTGAAAAATTTTGGCAATGTCTCAGACGGTTTCCAAAATATCTACCGGCGCAGCCGCGAAAGCTTCATCAAATCGCTCGGCAATCTGTCCTCGGACTTTCCGCTGTTCATCGGTGGACACAGCCTGGGCGGCGCCTTGAGCCTGCTCTCCCTGCCGGATGTGATCCAATCGACTCATTTCAAGAACCCAATCCTGTACAATTTTGGCTGCCCCAGGGTTGGCGACGCCGTTTTTGGCCGGGCTTACGAAAATCTGCCAGAGCAGCAGACCTTTCGCGTGGTCAATACCAGCGACCTGGTCACCTCCATCCCACTGCCGGTGGAAATCCCGCTGCTGCCGAGCGGCTACTATACGCATGTCGGCCAACCCGTCGATTTCTCATTTCAGGGCAACAGTCTGGGCCTGAATCATTCAATGGATACCTACATTGCCGAGTTGGAGAAATAGGGTGTTGAAAAACATCGCGGCGATCAAAGCATGAACCGGAAAGCTATATTTGGGCCAGTCCTGGTGCTGTTCCTGCTGGCTGCCTGTGCCCCATTCAACGGTGAGTGCAGCCCGCGCCCCGTCGTCGTCCCAACCCTGCCGGCAATCATCCCAGGCTATACCGAACTGGACACGACCACAGGCCTGCACATCACCGGCACTTATCAAGAAATCAACGTCGAAACCTGGCGGCTGCGCGTGACCGGCAAAGTAAATAATCCGCTCGAATTAACCTACGATGACCTGCGCTGCATGCCCAGGATTGAATCGAAAGAGACCATCATCTGCCGCGGGAATTTCGAAGATTCGGCCACCTGGGCCGGGGTACCGCTGGTCCACATTCTCGAGCTGGCCGGGATACAGGAAGACGCCACCCAAATCAAACTGAGTGGCGCCGATGGTTATTCGTCAACCGTGCTGCTAAAAGATGCGCTTTCCGAAATCAACTTCCTGGCCTACGAGTGGCAGGGCCAGTCTGTGCCGATCCTGCACGGATTCCCGCTGCGGGCGGCCTTCCCAGCCCTGCCAGGTTATACCTGGGTCAAATGGCTGCTGGAGATCGAAGTCAAATAGTAGATGCTCTACTTCTTGAAGAAGTTGGAAATAATAAACCACAAATTGGCCGGACGTTCGGCCAGGCGGCGCATGAAGTAAGGATACCAGTGCGTGCCAAAGGGAACGTATACGCGCACAGGATAGCCTTCCTGTGAAAGACCCTCCTGTAAATCGCGGCGGATGCCGTACAACATCTGGAATTCCATGCCAGTCTTGGGCAGCTCGACTTTTTGGGCGTAAGACTTGGCGAATTCGACACGTTTCTCGTCGTGGGTGGCGATGGCCGGGATAGCCGGGATACGCCCATCCTTGCTCAGTTTGGTTTCCTGAGCCAACGAGGCATCGATCAGGATCGAGGAAAGGGTGTCGAAATTGGCGTCCACATCCGCTTTTTTGGGAAAGGCCACATCGGCGGGTTCCTTGTAAGCGCCCTTAATCAGGCGGAAGGTGGTGCCAAGCTCGGTCAACTCGCGGACATCCTTCTCTGCCCGATACAGGTAAGACTGGATCGCCATCCCGACCGTTTTGGTAGTGAAACCTTTCTCGAGCATTTCCCGATAAAAACCAATGGTCGCATCGACATAAGGTGAATCCTCGATGTCGATGCGTACAAAATTCCTGTTCTTTTTGGCAACCGTCAGGATGCGAGCCAGGTTCGCCCGGCAAACGTCATCATCCATGCCCATGCCGATCTGCGAGAGCTTGATCGAGACATTCGAACGCACCCCCGCTTCCTGAATAGCTTCCAACACGGCAATGATGCCGTCCGCGGAGCGATTGGCTTCCTCGGGCGTGGAGATGTGTTCACCCAATTGATCGAGAGTGGCATTGATCCCTTTCTCATTCAGGGAGCGCACCGCCTGTAAGGCTTCTTCGATGGTTGTACCGGCCACAAAACGGGAAACCGCCTTCCAGGCAAAGCTCCAATTCGTGACCACGTTCTGCGCCCAGGCAGCTTTGGAAAGGTAGATCAGGAAAGAACGAAGCATTATTTTCCTCGGGAATATTTCTGGGTGAATACGGGCTGATTGATTCTAGCATAATCAACGCAAAATCCGGGGTGCAAACCTATTCAGGGTGTACCCCGGCCATCAACAGGCCAATTTTCTCACGCTCGGCATCCTTGTTGGCCAGGATGCCCATAATGCGGCCTTCGTAGATGACAGCAACCCGGTCTGAAAGCGCCAGCACTTCATCCAAATCTTCCGAAATGAGCAGGATGGCCGCGCCTCTTTCGCGCTGCTCCAGCAGGCTGTTGTGGACATATTCAGACGCGCCGATGTCCAGCCCGCGCGTGGGCTGGGCGGCAATGATGATGCGCGGGTTCCGCGAAAGCTCACGAGCCAGAACCACTTTTTGGATGTTGCCGCCCGAAAGGTTGCGGGCCGGAGTTTCACGCGAGGGGGTTTTGATGTGAAACAGCCCGATTAACTTGTCGGTAAACTCGGCAATCACGCGATGGATAAGAAATCCGCGCTGCGCATACGGCGATTCGTTGTGGTCGCGCAGGATGATATTCTCGGAAATGTTAAAATCTTGCACCATGCCATCACGCATTCGCTCTTCGGGGATGTAAGCCAGTCCGCAGCGGATAATCTGTCCCGGCAATTTGCCGGTCATATCCTTGCCACCGACAATGACATTGCCCTGCTGCGGCTGGCGCAAACCGGTGACTACCTGGGCCAGTTCGGCCTGCCCGTTGCCAGATACCCCGGCCAGACCGACAATTTCGCCTGATTGGATCTGTAAATCAACGCCGCGCAGGGCGGGTGTCTCACGGTCGCTCATGGCGTGGACGTTTTTCAACTCGAGGCGTATCTCTCCCAATTTAGGCAGGGAACTGAGCTTGGGCATCACGATTTCCTGCCCAACCATCATGCGCGCCAGGTCGTGTTTGGTACAGCCCGCCGTCAGGCAAGAATCCACCCGCCGCCCGTTACGCAAAACGGTTACACGCTGGCTGATGGCAATTACCTCGTGCAGTTTATGCGAAATAAAAATAATGGAATGCTTTTCTTCCGTCATCTGGCGGATGGTCTGCATAAACTCATCCACCTCCTGCGGGGTCAGGACGGCGGTCGGCTCGTCAAGGATCAGCAGGTCTGCGCCGCGATAGAGAGCCTTGAGAATCTCGACCCTTTGGCGCTGGCCGACCGCCAGTTGCCAGATATAAGCATCAGGGTCAACCTGCAAGCCATATTTTTTCGCCAGGGCTTCGATGCGTTTTGAAACCACATCCAGGTCGGTGATCGGTCCGCGCGAGGAGGGCAATCCCAGGGCAATATTTTCCGCCACCGTCAGGCTGTCGACCAGCATGAAATGCTGGTGGATCATGCCAATCCCGAGGTTGATGGCGTCATTGGGCGATGAAATTTTGACCGGCTTGCCATTAATAAAGACTTCGCCATCATCGGGCTGGTACAGGCCATACAAAATTTTCATCAGGGTGCTCTTGCCCGCGCCATTCTCACCCAAAAGAGCGTGTACCTCACCCTCTTTTACATCAAAATCAACGTGCGCATTGGCCAAAACACCCGGAAAGCGCTTGGTAATGTTCTTCAGCTCAAGATGTTCGATCTTCTGGCGTTGTATGATGAGGCTTTGATTGTCAAACATGCCAACTCCTGCGGGGGAAATGAAAAACCGGGTAAAAACAAGCCATCCCGCCTGGATGAGAAAGATTCCCATCCGGGCGGCAAACCTCGTTTTGGAGACGGGTCAAGGGAGGCGGGAAATCCCACCTCCCTTGTGAACAAAAAACTAGGGGTTGATGCTGCCGTCGATAATTCCCTGGATGGTTTCATCGGCCTTGGCCTTGACATCCGCAGGCAGGCTGTAGGCGCTGTTGAATTCCATGACCAGGCCTTTGTTCTCCAGCGTGACGATATAGCCCTTGCCGCCATAGGTGCCTTTGCCGATCAGGTCAAAGATATCGCGCAAGACAACCTTCCAGTCATAGATCTGGTTGGCAACTACGATCTCAGGGGCCAGGCTGGTCTGGCTGGATTGGGTACCGAACCAGAGCACGTTCTTTTCTTTGGCAACACCGATCGCGCCGACCACCATCTGGGCCGTGCCAGACATCACGTCTGCACCGGCTGCAACATGGGTATTGGCAGCCTCGGAGGCCAGGGCAACATCCGAGAAGGAACCGGTATAGTTAACATTGATGGTCAGGGCGGGATTGGTCGCTTTCGCGCCAGCCACAAATCCGTCGATGTAGAGTTTGGCGTCGCCGGTCTCGATTGGGCCAACTACGCCGACCACACCGCTCGTGGAGAGCATTGCAGCCATGACGCCATTGACATATCCACCTTCGTTGGAGGCAGCTTCGTAAGCGAAGACGTTGGTAATGCCCTCATCCACAAAGGTAGCCGCAGTGGTTCCATGCGCAAAAGCCGTTGTCGGGAAGTCAGGGGCAATCTCACGCAGAGACGAGCCATACTGTGAGCCGTGCGCAATCACCAAGTCGTAGCCTTGCGAAGCATAATCGCGGATGGCGGCTGCGGCATCATCGACCACGAACATATTTTCAGAGTAGACCAGTTCCATCTTCTCCGGCCCGCCCAGCTCGGTTTGCATGCCAAGCAGCGACTCGTACATGGACTGGCTGAAAGCCAGATCATTGACACCGCTGGGCATGATAACGGCTACACGGAAGGGGCCATCTCCGCCTGCAGCTTGCTGCTCGGCGGGGGCGCAAGCACCAAGGACAAGCGTAAACAGGGCAATCAGGGTAAAAACTTTCATCAGTTTCGACATCTCTTTTCTCCTTTGAGTATTGATTGGATAGGCTCTTCAAAAGCAGGTACATTGAACAATTTGACGATCTCAACCTCCTTTGGATAATGGTTGGCTTTATCCTTCGCGAATAAACGGTTTGCTCAAAGCAGATGGGCCGCGAACCCGCCCCACCGTCAGCACCAACACAATGATGGTCAGGACATAGGGCATCATCACTGCAAAATCAGAAGGAATGGGGACGTTGAGCACCTGCATCCACAACTGCAACGAGTTGATCATGCTAAACAGGAGTGCGCCGAACAAAACACCAAAAGGCCGCCAGCCGCCGAAATAGACCAGGGCGACGGCGATAAAGCCCAACCCGCTGGTCATGTTCTGCTGAAAAACATTTAGATTGGCAATCGAGAGTGATGCGCCTGCAATGGCGGAGAAAATGCCGCCCATCGTAACCGTCAGATAGCGGATTTTGGCAACACTAACGCCGAGTGTGTCTGCCGCCTGGGGGTTTTCGCCCACCGCCCGAATTTTCAGGCCCAGGGTGGTCTTGTTCAGGACAAACCAGGCTAGCGGTACGAGAAGGAAGGCCATATAAACAAGCACATTCTGGCGAAAGAAGATTTCGCCAACCACCGGCATGTTTACCAAAATCGGAATTTCGATGACCGGGAATCCACTAACCGTCTTAACCTCGCCAAGCAATTTCTGGAAGAGCAAATCGCTCATTCCCAGGCCAAACAGGTAGAAACCGATCCCGCTGATGCCTTGCACAACGCGCAACTTAATACTGACAAAAGCCATTGCCAGCCCCATCAACGCGCCAACCAGGATGGCAGCCAGCAGCCCCAACCAGACGTTGCCGGTGCGCAGGGTAACATAGAACGCGGAAAAAGCGCCCATCAACATCTGGCCTTCAACACCCAGATTAAGCACCCCGCTACGCTGGCCAAAGGTCTCGCCAATCGAAGCATATAAATAAGGGGTTGCCAGGCGGATACCAGAAGCCAATATCCCAATCAAAACGGTAGCAGAAAAGAAGTCGCCGATCATGTTTGGGCCTCCCGGTTGGCCTGTTCCAGTGGCGGCATTGGGTCAGGCACATCGCGCACCTCATCCAGACGGCGCTTGCGCTGACGCATTTCCTGCCAGTAAGCCGAACTGACCACAAAAATCACCACCAGGCCGTTCAGGGCAATTACAAAAGCCGAAGGGACCTGTGAGATACGCTGCATACTGTTTGCCCCGACCAGCAGCGCCCCGAAGAAAAATGAAGCCGGGATGGCCCCGATCGGATGCAAACCGCCAAACAGGGCCGCCACAATCCCATTGAAACCGGCGCTGCCGGTAAAGCCTGTTGGCGAGCCGTCGGTAATCATGCGATAGTTCAATCCGTAGACCTGGATGGCCCCTGCCAGCCCGGCAAATGCGCCGCTCAAAAGCAACGCAATCACGATCTGGCGGCGAACGCGAATGCCGCCATAGCGTGAAGCATCTGGATTGAAACCAACCGCGCGGATGCGATATCCGAGCGTAGTGTGGAATAACAACAGGTAAACAACAAAAGCCAGCACCACCGCGATGATCACCCCGGCATGCAAGCGAGTCGGCAGCCAGCGTGTCAGGTGATATGCATCAGGCAGCCGCGCCGTTTGCGGAATTTTAGAGAGCAATTCGGCCTGGTTGGGGTCGATCATCGGTCCGCGCAGGAAAAAATTCATGAACTGCACCGCAATCGCATTCATCATAACCGTACTCAAAATTTCATTGACATTGAAATAAGCCTTCAAAACCCCCGGTATTGCTCCCCAAAACGCTCCTCCGAAAAACCCGACCACCATCGCCATCGGGATGACCAGCCAGCCAGGCAGCTCAAGCCATAAACCAAATGCCGTCGCCGCCAGTGCGCCAATGATCATCTGCCCTTCACCGCCGATGTTAATAACCTTGGCCCGGAAAGAAATGCAGATGCCCAACCCGATCAGGAGCAGCGGCACAGCCTTGACGGTAGTCTCAGCCAGGGCATTCGGGCTGCCAAACGCACCCACAACCATGGCCTGGTAAGCCACCAGCGGGTTGATCCCCAAAAAGAGGAGCATCACCGCCCCCACCGCCAGGGCCGCAAAAGCCGCCAGCACAGGCAGAAAGCCATCAAAGTATTTGGAGTTGTTAATCTTGGTCAGGAAATTTTTCATCACTCACCCGGGTATAAGAAATAAACATCTCGCTTCTGATTGCATAGATTGCTCGGCAAATTGTGCCACAAATCGGGAAAACTGGAGGTACCCATTTAGGTATAACACATATGTCTGACAAGTTGATTATATAAAATCTAACCGCCAAAATCTAGTCACGCCTGTCACCTTTTGTCAGCCAAAAGAATGACAAATGTCATAGCAGGCAACAAAAATAACAGGCTTTACACAAAAAAAGATGTTTCAAAAATGGGTTGGGACTTGATTTTGGCAAAAACCCTTTTAAATGGGTGTAAAATAACGCCTTAAGCCTGACGGGGAACTTTCCATCAAAAAAACCGTCTGGAGAAAATAGGATAAATCCATGATTGCCACAAAAAAATACCACATGATCTTTAGCATTCTTGCGCTGACGGCACTTTTGCTCAGCGCCTGTGGGGCAAGCGGCCCAGAGCCGACCCCCACCCCGTTCAGCGTCGAGGCGGTTTACACCGCCGCCGCCGAAACACTTTCGGCGCAATTGACCGAAGCGGCCCTGGCAGCGCCGAGCGCCACCATAACGGTCACGCCCAGCCCGAGCAACACAGTTGCGCCCACAGAAACTTTCCAAATCGCGCCAACCAATACGACCGGGTTCATCGTTGTCAACACCCAAATTCCGCTGGCGACATTCACCCCCGGCCCCAGCCCGACACCCACAGGCAGCGCGACCTCACGTACGCTCGGCTGTCACGATTCGACCTTCGTCAGCCACATAACATATCCAGATAATACTGTGGTGCAGCCAGGCCAAACTTTCACAAAAGTCTGGGAAATCAAGAACTCTGGCACAGGTGTATGCGCCTGGACAAGCGATTACCGCCTGGTTTTTGTAGGCGGCGACACGCTCGGCGGTGACTCGACCCGTATTGCTCAAAAAGTTGGCACTGGGGCAAATGCCCGTGTCAGGCTGGAGATGCAAGCCCCAACCGCTCCCGGCACTTACACCAGCCAATGGCGCATGGCCACTCCTGACTGGGAGGCTTTTGGAGCAGTGTTAACCGTTATCATTAAAGTGCCCGGTCCCACACATACACCCGTATCGCCAACAGTCACCAATACCCCCACCGTGCCGGCAACCGCGACCCATACGGCCACCTCCGTGCCAGCAACAGCAACCCATACGGCCACAGCCACCAGCACTGAAACACCTACAGAAGCAGCCACACCATAATCAAAGAAGCAAAAAGACCGCCATCCCCGAAAAGGATGGCGGTCTTTTTGCTTCTTACTCTTCTGCATTGCGCAGGTAGGCTTCCATCAGGTTATTCAGGTTGCCGTCCAGCACCGACTGGGCATTGCCCACTTCGAAATCGGTACGATGGTCTTTAACCATCTGGTAGGGATGCAAAACATAAGAGCGGATCTGACTGCCCCACTCCGCCTTGGTATAGTCGCCGCGTAAAACAGCGATCTCATCTTCCCTTTTGGCTTGCTGGATCTCGAACAAACGCGCCCGCAAAATCTTCATCGCAGTTTCGCGATTCTGCAATTGGGAACGCTCATTCTGGCAGGTCACCACGATCCCCGAAGGGTTGTGGGTCAGGCGAATGGCGGTCGCATTCTTCTGCACGTTCTGCCCGCCGGCGCTCGAAGAGCGGTAAACATCGACGCGAATATCGCCAGGGTCAATTTGAACTTCGCCGGTGTCGGTCTCGATTTGCGGCAGGATTTCGATCAGCGCAAACGAGGTGTGGCGGCGGTGGGCAGCGTCAAAAGGCGAAAGCCGCACCAGGCGATGGACACCCTTCTCGGCGCGCAGGTAACCATAGGCATAGCTGCCGCTGATCGCCAGCGTAACCGACTTGACGCCGACTTCTTCGCCCGGAGTCATATCGACCTGCTCCACTTCAAAGCCCTGCCCCTCTGCCCAGCGTGTGTACATGCGCAGCAGCATTTCAGCCCAATCCTGGGCATCCGTTCCGCCCGCCCCGGCATGGATGGCGAGAATCGCATCACCCGAATCATACGGGCGGGAAAGCATGGCCGCGAAGGAACGTTTTTCGAGTACGGCTTCAAGCGCGGCAACTTCAGCTTCCAGTTCGGGGCGCAGGCTATCATCGTCAAGACCGGCTAACTCCAGACCGTCGCGTACGCGGCTTTCCAAACTGCGCCAATCGTCCAACTCATTACGCAAACCAGCCGCCATTTTACTCATACGTTGGGCGGCTTGCGGGTCGTTCCAAAAATCTGGTTCGGCTATTTGGTGGTCAAGGTCAAACAGTTGGGCTTCTTTTGTAGCGAAGTCAAAGACGCTCCAATAAATGAGCGAGTTGTTCCCCCACAGCCTGCAATCGTTCAATTAAATCACGCATATTGCCTCCAGTAAAACAGCCACTAACTTGGCGCAGAAGGCGGAAAATACCCCGCCCTACATTATATTTATCCCAAGATGCCGTCGATAAAGGCATCCGGGTCGAAAGGTGTCAGATCTTCGGGCTTTTCGCCCAGGCCGGCAAACAAGATCGGCAGCCCCAACTCGCACTGGATGGCAAAGGCCATTCCGCCGCGCGCCGAAGAATCGAGCTTTGCCAAGATCACTCCGGTCACCGCCACCGCATCCTTGAAGGCGCGCGCCTGGTGCAGCGCGTTTTGCCCGGTGGTCGCATCGAGCACCAGCCAGACGGCATGCGGCGCGCCCGGCATCGCTTTGCCGACCACACGATAAACCTTCTTGAGCTCTTCCATTAAATTGAAGCGTGTGTGCAGCCGTCCGGCGGTATCGACCAGGACGATGTCAACGTTTCTGGCTGCCCCGGCCTGGACTGCGCTATAAGCGACAGCGCCGGGATCCGATTCGGGTGCGCCGGAGATCACATCGACCCCCAGCCTGTCTCCCCAAACCTGGAGCTGATCCACCGCCGCAGCGCGGAAGGTATCCGCCGCGCCCAGCAGTATCGATTTGCCCTGGCCTTTGAACCGTTGAGAAAGTTTGGCCGCGCTGGTGGTTTTGCCGGAACCGTTGACTCCCACCAGCAGAATGACTGCCGGTTTATCGGAGAAGGCGATCGCGGGCGGGGTCATTAAACGGGAACGCAATTCAGCCTTGAGAAGGGCCTGTAAATCGGCAGAACGGGTCAGTCCCTGGTTGCGAACCCCGGCGCGCAGCGCATCCAGCACAGATTCAGCCGTCTCGATGCCAATATCAGCCTGCACAAGCAGCGCTTCCAAATCATCCCAGGTGTTTTGGGTGATCTCAGTTGCGCCGAGTATGCCGGCCAGGCGGCCAAAGGTGGCCTTGCTGGTTCGCGCGAGTCCATCGCGCCATTTTGAGAAAAATTCAGCCATAGCGGCGGGGATTATATCACGGGCGAGGTTATGATATACTCCAAAATCTGATGGGAGCACCACATGAGTGAAGAAAACCCAACCAATTTATGGAAAGAAATCAATACAGTCTGGGATGGGCAGGACGGCTACAGCGCCCAAAACCCGGCTGGCAGCGCGGTTTTAATGGGTAAGGACAAAGACGGCCAGGCGGGCGTTGGGCCGATGGAGTTGCTGCTGGCAGGGCTGGCAGGCTGCACCGGGATGGACATTGTTTCGATTCTCGAAAAGAAGCGCCAAAAGCCTGAAAAATTTGAAGTAAAAGTTCGCGGCAACCAGAAAATCGATACTTACCCGAAGGTTTTCACTGAATTCCAGGTGGAGTACACCTTATGGGGAGATAACTTAAAAGAAAGAGATGTCGAGCAGGCCATTCAACTCTCTGATGAGAAGTACTGCTCGGTGGGCGGCACACTCTCGAAAGCCGGGCCAATTCATTCAACGTATCGCATTATCCGCGAGTAGTTTTTGAAGGAGGAGCTATGATTTCTGAACCCATTCACGTCACCGACGCAGCCTTCGAGAAGACCGTTTTGCAATCTACAACTCCGGTGATAGTCGATTTTTGGGCGCCCTGGTGCGGGCCCTGCAAAATGGTCGCGCCGATTTTGGATAAACTGGCCGCCGAATTTTCCGGAAAAGTTGTGATCGCCAAGGTAAACACCGATGAAAATCCGCAGTGGGCCGGGCAGTTTGGGGTGCAGGGCATCCCGACCATGCTGTTCATTGCAGGCGGCAAGGTTGTCCACCGCCAGGTGGGCGCGCTACCTGAGCGCATGTTGCGTGAGGCCTTCAGCCAGTTTCTGGAAGTGGCAGGGCAAAACTAATCATCATCTCACTTGTCTGGCAAAACGCCGCCATACCTGGCAAGTGAATAGGGGATGGCGGCGTTTTGCTGTGTTCTTTGTTGGAGTATACAAACATGAAAAAAATAATTATCTGGATCGTTTTACTTTCCTTTTTGCTGACTGCCTGTGCGCCCGCGGTAACCCCTGAACCAACACCTACACCCGATATCATGGGCACGACCGAGGCCCTGGCAAACGAGATGGTCTCCGGCACGTTGACCGCCATGCCAACCAATACTTTACTGCCGAGCGAGACTCCCTTGCCCACTGAAACGCCCCTGCCGAGCGAGACTCCCCTGCCTACTGAAACGCTTACGCCAACTGCCGCGCCAACGCTCCCACCATTTTATGGGGAGTTCGCACCAGCCGGTTTACCTGCAGGTGTTGATAAAGGTTACATTTTGTTTGAAAACGAAACAAAGATCAAGCCGATCCACCTGAATATTCAAGGAACGACAGCCCAGGGCGAAAAGCCATACTACTATGTGTGGACGTTTCACGAGGGTCAGCACAGGTGGAATCTGCCTTTCGGCACCTATGATTATGTAATCTTCGTGGGAGACAAAAAAATATTTTATGGCTCCTTCCGCATTAACAATACCGACAAAACAACCATCTTCATCAGGGATGACAAAGTTGTTATTGCCGGTCCATAATCGATAAGCAGGCAGGATAACAAAAACAGGTGACGTTAAAAACCCGTCACCTGTTTTTGTTTGTTTATTATTGTTCTCTCTGCCGCTCGATCCTTGCTCCCAGGGTGCGCAGTTTCTCATCTACCCGCTCATAGCCCCGGTCGATTTGGCCAACATTGCGAATGACAGAGCGTCCCTGCGCTGCCAGGGCAGCCAGGACAAGGGTCATTCCGGCGCGGATATCGGGGCTTTCGACTTTTTCACCGAACAGTTGGGTAGGTCCGGTAACGATACAACGATGCGGATCGCACAGCACGATCTGTCCGCCCATGCCAACCAGTTTGTCGACAAAAAACATACGGCTGGGATACATCCAATCGTGGAAGAGGATACTGCCCTGGGCCTGGGTCGCCACCGCAATGGCAATGCTCATCAAATCGGTCGGAAAAGCCGGCCAGATATTGGTCTTGATTTCGGGAATGGCATTGCCCAGATCTGGCTCGACGATCAAGCGCTGGTCCGCCGGGACAATAATGTCATCGTCCTCGACCTGCCAATCCACGCCCATACGGTTGAAAACCATGCGAATCATGCCCAGATACTGATTGCCAGCTTTGCGTACACGGATTCTGCCGCGCGTAACCACCGCCGCACCCACAAAACTGATAACCTCCAAATAATCTGGCCCGACAGTGAATTCCCCGCCATGCAGACGCTCGACGCCCTGAATGGTCAACGTATTCGAACCGGTGCCCGAAATCTGTGCGCCAAGGGTGTTGAGCAGGTCGCACAACTGCTGAACGTGCGGCTCGGAAGCGGCATTGCTGATGATGGTTGTCCCCTTTGCAAGTGCAGCGGCCATGATGGCGTTCTCAGTGGCCAGCACGGAAGCCTCATCCAGAAGCATGAATGCCCCGCGCAAGCCCTGCGCCGGGGCATGGAAGTCAAAGAGAAGTTGGGCGCGGTCGAACTCCACTTCTGCACCCAGAGCGCGAAAAGCCTGGATGTGGGTATCCAGCCTACGGCGGCCAATCACATCCCCACCGGGCGGCGGCAGGCGCAACCCGCCAGCCCGCACCATCATCGGCGCGGCCAGCAAAATCGAAGCGCGGATGCGGCGGCACACGTCCGGGTCGAGGTCTGCCGGGCGCAGTTCGCGGGCGGTGATCCGCCAGGTGTTCGCATCCACATCTTCCACCTGCACGCCCAGGCTTTCGAGCAGCAGGCGCATATCACGCACATCCCGAATCTGGGGTACGTTGTGCAAAGTCACCGCTTCATCAGTGAGCAGACAGGCTGCCAGCAAAGGCAGGGTTGCATTTTTGTTGCCTGCCGGGGTCATCTCACCGGATAGTGGAATGCCGCCATCTACGATAAATTTTTCCATAGTATCCTCCTGCCTGTAAACTGATTGTAAGTTTTAAGGCATTTCTTTTTGAAAAGGTGATGTAATATAAGAGTAGGGTTATTCGATCAACCAAGATATAATTGTTAATTATGAATATACTTTTTGTTGTCATCTTTGGTTTATTGTGTGCAGCTTTCATCAACTATCTTTCAGATGTGTTGCCTATGCAACGCAAACTGGCTGCGCCCACCTGCGCGGCCTGCGAAGCACCATTCAACCTGCTCAACTACCTGACCTTCACACCCTGTCGTATTTGCCATGCGAGACGATCCTTGCGTTCTTACATTGTGCTGATCATCGGGGCGCTGCTTGCCACCAGCTTGTGGGTTTGGCCGCCAGCGATTGGGTTTGGAATATCGATGTTGATTCTAACCTACTTTGGCGTGGTGGCCGTCATCGACATCGAACACCGCTTGATCATGCACGTTGTCAGCCTGACCGGCGCAATCCTGTTCTCCATTATTGGCCTGCTCTTGAACGGATGGCAGGCTACGCTCTTGGGCGGGTTGGCCGGCGGCGGCGTGATGCTGGTTTTCTACCTGATCGGCACACGCTTCGCCAAATACCGCGCAAAAAAAATGGGCGCAGATGACGATGAAGAGGCGCTGGGTTTTGGCGATGTGACCATTTCGACCGTGTTGGGTTTGCTGGTTGGCTGGCCTGGCATCATGCTAACCCTGTTGATCGGGGTACTGCTGGGCGGTTTGTTCAGTTTAGTGATGATTATCGGCTTGTCTGTCATGCGCCGCTATGATGCTCTCAACGTTTTTACTGCCTATGGTCCCTTTCTCCTGATTGGCGCAATCATGATGATTTTCTTCCGCGAAGCCGTTTTGGGCCTGTTCTTTGGTTAGCGTATGGTACTGATGTAGGGTTGCTATTTGACAGATTTCTTTTAGACTACAAAGTAGTTGAAGGTGATTAATGATGCATAAGCAAAAAGGTAACGGACAAAAAGGACAACGCGGCCAAAGCTTTGTGGAACTGGCTATTGTATTAAGCTTGCTGATTTTTATGCTGGCGGGCGTGGTCGAGTTCGGCTATCTTCTCAATCAATATATTACCCTGGTGGAAGGCACGCGCGAGACAGCCCGGGTTCTTAGCCCACAAAAATTTTTTGATGATAGTGGCGTGCCCAACAACGACCTTTTCGTGAATGGCGCAGCCCATCTGGGCGGCGGTCTGTATGTACTTGACGGCGAGAACCTGGTGGTCGCTCCAGAATCATCTTCCATTTGGCCAATCACACTGGATGAGACCATCGGAGATGATATTATCATCTCTATATTCAGCATCAATGATGACGGCACCCTGATACGCTACCCTGACGATGATGGTTACAGCCGTTTCGGAAATGAAACCTCCCGGTTTAGCGATGCGGATATTTCAGCCAAACTGGTGTCCGGCGCACCCAAGACGGGGGCGGTGCTGGTCGAGGTGTTTTATCACTATCACCAGATACTGAACTTACTGGAGGGCTGGACCGGCCCAATCGCAGTGCATGCTTATTCGATTTTGCCCTTAGCTGGCGCAGAACCAGATTAATAACGGTGAGCCATGAAGTACAAAACCAAACCACACAATAAGAAAAACAAGGGCCAGATCATGGTCTTGTTAGCCATAATGCTATTGGTACTGGTGGCCATCATAGGCCTAGCCGTTGATGTAGGGTATGTGTATGTCAGCTACGCCCGCCTGCGCCGCGCTGTAGATGCCGCCGCGCTGGATGCTGCCAACCAGATCAAGAAAAATTATACCGGGGATGACCTTGAAAACGCGGCTGTTCAGTTTTTACAACTGAACGATGTCGTCGACCCAAGCGCCGAGGTTAGATTTTGCAATCCTGATGCCGGCTATGAAGCTTGGCACGATCCTTCCATGTGTTCCGACCCGCCCCGCAAACTGGTGGCGGTAACAGCCAGTTCTGAAGTGCCGACATTTTTTATGAGTGTGCTTGGGTTTGATACCGTCACCATCTCTGCCAGCGCAGAATCAGAAGCGGCCTCAATAGAGGTCATCCTGGTGATCGATGTCTCTGCATCCCAGGCTCAAAACCCGGCCAGCGGTGACTTGGGCCATGCCCACGCAGACCCCTACTGGTGCAACAGGGTTAATCTTTACTCGGCAATGGAAGGCGGCTGCTTACCTTTTGAAAATGTCAAGAACGCCGCCCTGTCATTTGCAAAGGAGGGGGTTGATCTTGAATACGACCGCATCGCAATTGTGACCTTTAGCCGCTTTGCAACCCGCGAACTGGAATTCACAGGCAAAACACCTACAAAAACAGCTGAGCAAGCCCTAGATGAGATTGAAGACGCAATTCGCGGACTGCTAGTTGAGGATTTACTCCCATGTTCCAATACTTTATTGGATTCAGACCCTACATGCAGAATCTATGCAAATCCCGCAATCGGCGTTCCAGACCCGGCGGATGAGGCCAGTTGGAGTCTCAACTTTGACGGGCTCCTGTGCCCGGCAATAGCTCTTGGAAACCCGAGCGCAAGCCATCACTGTAGAACTACCAATAGTGGGGCCGGCCTACTGATAGCCAACGAAATGCTACTTGAAACGGCCAGGCCAGATTCAACCTGGGTCGTTATTTTCCTGACTGATGGCGGAGCCAACATCGGGTTTACTGAAGACGGGGATGTTATTTGCCCGGACGCCTATGCCGCAACAGGCTGCACAGATCGGCTGGTTAGCCCATACCGAGACTCGCTGGACTCTCTCTATGCCCCCGACGATTATGCGCGGGACGCAATGAACATCCTGTTTGGCAACCAGGTTATTCTCTTTACGATTGGCCAGGGAGACAAAGTAAGCACGAATCCCGAAGCCAGGGATCTGGTCGAATATGCGCAAACTCAGCCAAATGGCGCATCTTTTTTTGGAAGCAGCGAAACAGAGCTTACGGCAATTTTTAAGGCCATTGCCAACCAGATATCCACCCGCATCACCCGTTAGCAGTATTTTTTAAAAATTTCAGGATGTGTAATTATGCTAAAAACCTTAAGAAAATACCCCTCTTGCCCGGCCCCGGGCGCAATCAAAAAGAGCCACAGCCGCTCCCAGGCTGCGGTTGAGTTTGCGCTGGCCCTGCCCATTTTCCTGGTCGTTGTTTTCGGCATCATCGATTTCTCGATTCTGCTGGGCGCCTGGTTGACCATTCAGAATATTACCAGGCAGGCGATTCGCTATGCCGTCACCAACCAATATGATGCCGCACTCTGCGTCGATGGCGCGGATGTGGGTTCAGAAGCCTGTAGCGGGACAGATGAAGAAGATGAGATCATGAGCGCGCGCATGAATTCAATCCGCGCGGTGGCGGCTGGCTACCGCATCGGACTGGTTTATGACGAAACCATCGCCTGGAATACCTGGGACAACCCCAGCAGGGAAAGCGACATTGCCCTTTCCGGGTATATCAAAATGACCCTGTGTTCAAGCCGTGATGATCGCGAAACCTTCCTGCCGCGAACCGGCGGCCTCGAGCCGGGCGCCTATGCAAACTGTGCCCTGCCTGACGGAACTGTCAGCGAAGACGCCGGCCTGGATGGCGATTCCGACACCCCGCCCGATGTCGTCACGGTCATGCTCGATTACAACCACCCTTTCCTGACGCCTTTCATCAACTCCGTCTGGGAATACTTTCACCTGGCTTCCCATCGTTCAGGCCGGGTTGAGGCCTTCCGTGTCTCGCGCCTGAACGAAAATATCGACTTTGGCGCATTTACGGCCACACACACATATACGCCCACTGCCACGGCTACCTTTACGCCATCAAACACCGTTACACCCACCTTTACCTCAACCCCGAGCAACACAGTCACTCCAACCTTCACAGTGACCCCTACCAATACGCCCATGCCGCTAAGAATCGAATGGGTTAATCCCTCGGAAGACGGGCAAATTATCTCAAGCCGTGAAGAAACCCGTTTTGAGGCAATCGCCTGGGATCCCAACTTTTGCCCCAGCGGACCGAGTCCCATTCTGTCCCAAAAATGCAACATTTACCGTGTTCAATTTTACCTAGTAGATCCCGACGGCGGCGTATTGCGGAACTGGGTCGGTGAGTCAACCAGAAAATACTGTGTCTACGGCGGGGATAACCCTTGTGCATGGTTTAGTGATGAGCACTGGGCTAGACTCCGAACAGGCGAGTACACGCTTAGGGCAAGGGCTCAGGCCAATAATGATCGTTCAAATTATTCAGACGAGATAGAGACCACCTTTATTTTCGCCAACACCCCCACGCCGACCGTCACCTCCACGTACACGGCCACCGCTACGCGCACACAGACCTTGACGCCGTCCAGAACCTTCACGCCATCCAGAACCTTCACGCCATCCAGAACCTTCACGCCATCCAGAACCTTCACGCCATCGAACACACCAACGCGCACACCAACGCGCACACCAACCTTTACACCGTCCAGAACCTTTACACCGTCCAGAACCTTTACGCCAAGCAGCACCTTTACTCCATCGGTTACGCGCACGCCAACGCCAATCCCACCCACCAATACACCGAGGCCCACCAATACGCGCACATATACGCCTACCAACACCTCCATTGTGCCGACGAACACAGCCACGCGGACGCACACACCAACATTAACAAGTACACGTACGAATACCCCGCCGCCATACACGCCTACACGGACCCCGACGCAAACGGCCACACCGACACCTATAGTGCTGCCAACATTTGTAGAATAAAAAAGATGCCCCGGAAATCCGGGGCATCTTTTTTCGGGTATAATCCGGCCAGATTTTAGCAAAACGGAGGTGCCACCCAAACATTTGAAACAGGAAAAGACAGCGCATGACCCCGGCATTTGTCGGGGTGACGAGGATGAGGGTTCCCCACTGCAAGGTGGGGCTATCCGGCTTACTTTCCCATCTCCCAAAAGGAGAGAGGAAGTGAGCCGGAGAAAATCGAAAGTTCAGCGGAAGCCCTTCGGGTGCGCCAGCGCCCGCCATCTTTTCCTCCAGGATATCAACCTACCCCATAATACTGCGCGGGCAACCGGGCAGGCAAAACGGGTGGGAAAGGCACATCGGGTTGAAGGTTTAACGTTGAACGTTTAAACCTTCAACATTCAACGTTAAACATCAACTGGAGGCTTCCTTATGTGTGGCATAGTAGGTTATATCGGGCCGCGTGACGCGACGCCGATTGTTTTGAATGGCTTAAAACGGCTTGAGTATCGCGGTTATGATTCCGCGGGCGTGGCCGTCGTCAACGATGGCAAGATCGAAATCCGGCGCGATGCCGGCAAATTGGGACGACTGGCCGACCTGGTCAGCCAGTCCCCCATCAGCGGGTCGCCAGGGGTCGGGCATACCCGTTGGGCAACGCACGGCGCACCCAGCGCCCGCAACGCCCACCCGCACCTGGGCGCGACCGGCAAGGTGGTTGTCGTCCACAACGGGATCGTGGAAAATTACCTGGAGCTGAAAGATGAACTGATCAGCGAGGGCGTGACCTTCAACTCGGACACCGATACCGAGACCATCGTTCACCTTGTAGAGCATCACCAGGCCAGCGGGCTGGGATTGGTCGAGGCCGCCCGCAAAACCTTCAGCCAGATCAAGGGCGCGCACGGGATCGTGCTGCTCTCTGCTAGCGAGCCCGACAAAATGGTCTGCGCCCGCATCGGCAACGCCGGGGGCGTGGTGCTCGGCCTGGGCGAAGGGGAAAACTTCATCGCCTCAGACATCCCGGCCATATTGGAACACACCCGCCGGGTGATCTTTCTCGAATCGGGTCAGATGGCCATCGTAACGAAAGACAGCATCCGGGTCGAGACGCTGCGCGGCGAGGAACTCAAACCGCAGACCCACGCCGTCGCGTGGGACCCGGTCGCCGCTGAAAAAGGCGAATTCCGTCACTTCATGCAAAAAGAGATCCACGAACAGGTGCGGGCACTGACCGACACTCTGGCCGGACGGGTCGATTTCGATCACGGCAAGATCCGCCTGCCAGAACTGAACCTGACGCCCGAACTGGCCCAACGCATTCAGAAAATTTACATCACCGCCTGCGGCACCGCCGCCTATGCCGGAATGGTCGGCAAGACGCTGATCGAAGCCATTGCGCGCGTGCCGGTCGAAGTGGTGATCGGCTCGGAGTTCCGCTACAGCGACCCGATCGTGGACGAAAACACGGTCGTGCTGGCGATTTCGCAGTCCGGCGAGACCGCCGATACACTGGCGGCCATGGAAGAGGGACGCAAGAAAGGCGCGACGGTCTGGAGCATCGTCAACGCGATCGGCTCGCAGGCCATGCGCGTGGCAGACGGGTACATCTCGATGCAGACCGGGCCTGAAATTGGCGTGGCTTCGACCAAGGCTTTCACCGCCCCGCTGGTGGATCAGTACATGTTGGCGATCCTGCTGGCCGACCTGCGCGGGACTCTGGACGAAAAGACCCGCCGCGCGCTGGTTGCAGACCTGCGCCTGGTCCCCGACCTGGTCGGGCGGACAATGAACCGCGAAGCCGAGGTGGAAAAGGTGGCGTACGCGCTCAAGGACATCCGCGACTGCCTGTACCTGGGGCGCGGCATCAACATGCCGATCGCCTACGAGGGCGCGCTCAAGTTGAAAGAGATTTCGTACATCCACGCCGAGGGCTACCCGGCCGGTGAGATGAAGCACGGACCGATCGCGCTGATCGACGAGACCATGCCGGTGGTCTGCATTGCGCCACAGGACCCCTGGCACGAGAAGATGATAAGCCAGATCCAGCAGGCCAAGGCCCGCGGCGGGACAGTCATCGCCGTAGCCACCGAAGGCGACGAGTTGGTGGCCGAAATGGCCGACCATGTGCTGTGGGTGCCGGCCGCGCCCTGGAGGCTCAGCCCGCTGGTGACAGTCATCCCGCTGCAACTGCTGGCCTATCACATCGCCACCATCCGCGGGTTGGATGTTGACCAGCCGCGCAATCTGGCAAAGAGCGTAACGGTCGAGTAAAATTTTTCACCCGCCAATCACGCTCGTCTCACCGAGAAATTTGACGCTTAAAAGCAAAACTCCCCAAACCGGGGAGTTTTGTGTTTTCACGGATCGATTACTTGATGCCGGCCACTTTTAGGCCGTCCTGCAAGATCGCCTGGACCTTGTCGCCGTGGCGGGTTTCGCAGTAGACACGCATGATCGGCTCGGTACCGCTGAAGCGGATCAACATCCAGCCACCGTCTTCGAGACGGAACTGGAATCCATCGACCGTGACCAGTTCGGTCACCTTCAGGCCGCCCAAGGTTTTCGGGTTGGCATCCAGAATCATCTTCTCGCGGGTGGCGCGGTCGCCAGAGAAAGCGGTATCGACCCGGTCGTAGAAATATTCGCCGCCAACCTTCTCGAACAGGATTTTGAGCAGTTCGGTCGGCTTTTTGCCGGTTCGCACCATCAGATCGAGCATATACAGGCCAGCCAGGATGCCATCGCGCTCCGGCACATTGCCGCGGAAGGCGTATCCGCCGCTCTCTTCGCCGCCAATCAGGGCGTTGGTCTCGGTCATCTTGGGAGCGACATACTTGAATCCGACCCCGGTCTCGTGGACGGGCACGCCGTAGATCTCACCCAGGCGGTTGAGCATATTGGTTGTCGAAAGTGTCTTGACGATGTCCCCGCGCTCTCCGCGCACCTCGAGCAGGTAATAGGCCAGCAAGGCATAGACGCGCAACTGGTTAATAAACTCGCCATTCTCGTCGCCGATCCCACAGCGGTCGGCGTCACCGTCGGTGATGAGCAGGATATCGGCCTTGTTCTCAACTGTGGCCCTCAAACCAACGTCGATATTGGGGCGGATCGGCTCAGGGCGTTTCATTTCAGGGAAGGATGGGTTGCGCTCGTTGTGGATTTCGATGATGCGTGTCTTGCCGCCGCCCAGCAGTTTTGTGAAATAGCCCGCGCCATTGCCCCACATTACATCCACCACCACGGTCAGCCCGGCGTCGCGGATGGGCTGCAAATCGATCAATTTTCGGATGTGCTCAAAATAGGGTGTGTGAGCGTCGAAAACGACAATT
>JAKLPV010000108.1 GCA_022013685.1 Anaerolineae bacterium | reverse complement strand
TCGACCAACGACTCGACCCCGCCCAAAGACTCGGCCAGGGCAAAGATTTTCGTCGCTTCGGCGGCGCGCACTGCCGCCTCGCGGCCCCCTTTCAGCGTGAACGAAATCATCCCGCCGCCGTTGCGCATTTGCGCCCGCGCTACCCCGGCCTGCGGATGGGAAGCCAGGAACGGATAAAACACCCGATCCACCTTCGGGTGTTTTTCCAACTCGCCGGCTATGCGCAGAGCGGACTCGGCGTGCCGATCCATGCGCACCGGCAGGGTCTTGATGCCGCGCAAGATGAGGAAACAATCCAGCGGGCCTGGCACCGCGCCGCAGGCGTTTTGCAGGAAAGCCAGCCGTTCGGCCAGCGCCGGGTCGCGCACCAGCAGCACCCCGCCGACCACGTCCGAATGGCCGCCCAGATATTTGGTCATCGAATGCACCACCAGGTCCGCGCCCAGTTCGAGCGGCTGCTGCAAATAGGGCGTCGCAAAAGTATTATCAACCACCAGCAGCGGCCTGGACGGGTGTGCGCGCAATATCCCGGCCACCGCGCGGATGTCGGTCACAGAAAGCAGCGGGTTGGTCGGCGTCTCCAGCCAGACGATACGAGTCGCGGGGGTCAGCGCCTCGGCAACATTCTCAGGGTCGGTCGTGTCCATGTAGGCAAAATCCAGCCCGAAGCGGCGATGAACCTTCTCAAATTGCCTGAAAGTTCCACCATAGACATCGTTCCCGGCCAACACGTGATCGCCGCCCGAAAGCAACTGGATGACCGTGTTGGTCGCCGCCAGCCCGGAGGCGAAAGCGAAGCCAAATCCGCCGCCCTCGAGTGCGGCCAGGCAGTCTTGCAGCGCCTTGCGAGTCGGGTTTTGGGTGCGCGAGTACTCGTAACCGTTGCGCGGCCGGCCAACTCCATCCTGTTGATAGGTCGAGGTCTGATAAATGGGTGTCATCACCGCGCCAGTCTGCGGGTCGGGCTGCTGCCCGGCATGAATAGCGAGAGTCTCAAATTTCATACTATCTCCCTTTTCTGACAAAATATTAAGATAGGCTGATTATAATAGACACAACTCATCCGATTTGAACGGAACTTGCTTAAGTTCCAACGCCTGGAGCAAACATGACCGAAAAGAAAACCATCCTGGCCGCCCTGGCTCACCCGGACGACGAATCGTTCGGGATGGGCGGGACCCTGGCGCTCTACGCCAGCCAGGGACACAATGTCTATCTCATCTGCGCCACGCGCGGCGAAGCCGGCACTGTCGACCCGCATCATCTGAACGGCTACGAATCGATTGCCGACTTGCGCGAAGACGAACTGCGCTGCGCCGCCAGCCACCTCGGCCTGACAGGGGTCTTTCTGCTCGATTACCGCGATTCAGGCATGCCCGGCATGGAAGCCAACCAGCACCCGCAGGCCCAGATCAACGCCCCGATCGATGAAGTCGCCGAAAAGGTCGTGCGTTACATCCGCGAACTCAAACCGGATATTGTCTTAACTTTTGACGAAATTGGGGGATACCGCCACCCGGATCATATCCACATCCACCAGGCGACGGTGCTGGCCTTCGAGAATGCCGCAGACGCAACATTCCACCCGCAAGCTGGTCCGCCGTTTCAACCGGCCCGGCTCTACTTCCACACCATTCCGCGCGGCTTCCTGAAGTTTGGCGTAGCCCTGATCCGCTTGTTCGGCAAAGACCCCAAAAAGTGGGGCCGCAACGGCGATATCGACATCGAATCGCTGGCGAATGTCGACTTCCCAACCCATGTCCGCGTCGATTACACACCAGTTGCAGAGAAGAAAACCCTCGCCAGCGCCTGCCACGCCTCCCAGGGTGGCAGCCAGATGCGGCGCGGCGTGCTGGGGTTAATTTTCCGCCTTTTGGGCGAATCGGACACCTTCATGCAAGCCTATCCGCCGCCTGAAAACGGTCAAAAGCTGCGCCGCAGCCTGTTCTAATCCCAAAGACAAAAACAATCCACGGATTCCGCTGAGTGTGCAGAATCCGTGGATTGTTTTTAACACGAGAAGCTGGTCTTATCGCCGCAGCAGGGCGCGCATATCGTCTTCGACCTGGTCGGCCAGCAGCCCGTAGGGCCAGGTCAGCGCCAGATTGCCCTCACGGTCCAGCACCAGCACCGAAGCAGTATGATCCACAGTGTAAAAGCCGCTGTCATCCGGCGGATTGAGTTTGTAAAAAATACCAAGCTTGCGAGTCACTTCATCAATTTCGGCCTGGGTTCCAGACAGGCCGAGAAAAGCCGGATCAAAGCGGCTGGCGTAAATGGAAGCATATTCGGGTGAATCGCGCCCCGGATCCACAGACACGAAAACCACCTGAAATTCGGCAGCCTGATCGCCCAGCCGTGAGAGCGCCTCGCGCAAGATCGCCAGCGTTGTCGGGCAGACGTCCGGACAGGAGGTGTAGCCAAAGTACAGGATGACATAGCGGCCGCGGAATTGGCTCAAGTTCACCGGACCGCCACCCGCTTGCAGGGTAAAATCTTCCACCGCTGCCGGCGGATCGATGGCCGAGCCATTCATTTGGGGCGGCAGGATGGTTTGGTAAACCAACAGGGCAGAAATAAACACGAGCACCAGTGAGCCGAACAAGATCGTTTGACGATTCATTTCACCTCGCAAGAAAACATAAGAATACCTGATTTTACCCTACGGCATATTGACCGGTACCTGAACGAGGATCTCGCCTGCGTTTTTGAAAACAAGCGTAATCATAACCGTGTCGCCAGCCTTCAACTCCTGCTTTAAGCCGATCAGCATAATATGGTAGCCGCCCGGCTGCAACTCAGCCATTCCTGCGGCTGGAATATCGATGCCGGACACTTCGGCCATGGACATGACACCGTCTTGCATGCTCGTCTCGTGGATTTGGACATCTGCCGCCGCTTCACTGCTGGCGCTGACCAGCATATCCGCCTGGCTGCCGGTGTTTTTAATCAGCATAAACGCGCCGGTGACTGCCCCGCCGCCGTGCATCCCCTCGCCCGTATCTTCCTTCATGGCCGCCGCCCGCACCCAGGGATCATAAATCTCGATGCCGCTTTTCGCAACAACCGCTTCGCCGCTGTCCGCAGCCGGGGCGCAAGCCGCCAGGATGAAAACCAGCACCAAACTCAACAATACAGCCTTTTTCATTTTGCCTTCTCCTTGATATTTTGAGAAAATATGAGAAAATATGAGAAACACTGATAATTATAAGCGGCTCGCCAGAGACGACAAGGGACATTAGGATGAAAAATCTATCACCCCGCCAGCATGAAATCTTTAACCTGTTAGAAAGCAGCGGTCATCTTAAGGCTGAAGAAATCCAGTCGGCTTTCAAGGTTTCGCAGGCAACCGCCTACCGTGAAATGGACAACCTGGCGCGGCAGGGAGCTGCAGCCAAAATCCCGGGCGGCATTGCGAAAATTGAACAAGAAATCGCCGGGCGCTGTATCCAGTGCAAGCGCGAGAGCAGGCCAAACCTGGCTTTTGGCTTGCATACTGAAAAGGGTGAGAAACTGAATGCCTGCTGCCCGCACTGCGGGTTGATGGCGCTTGAAATGCACCCGGCAGTCAGCGCGGTTACAACCGATTTTTTCTACGGGACAATCATCAACGCCGCCCAGGCCTGGTATGTTCTCGAAAGCCTGGTCAACCCCTGTTGCAGTCCATCGGTTTTGAGCTTTGCCAGCCGCGAGGATGCCAAACGCTTTGCGGGAGCTTTTAACGGAAAACTGGCGGACTTTTCACAAGCCCGCCAGCATAATCACAAACTGATGCATTTTTCTTAACTACTGCCAGTCCACCTGCTCGGAGCGGTAAAACTGGACGCCCAGGTTTGCCAGTCTTTTGCCATGTTCGTCCAAGCGCTGGCGGTAGGATTCCCAATCACGGCCCTCACGCGGCGACCAGCCAATTTCGGCATAACCGCACAGGCGAGGGAAGACCATGAAATCGAGATTGCCGCGGGTAAAGATGGTCTCCGTCCACAGCGCCGATTCGACGCCCAGGATCGATTCTTCCGCCACGCCTTCGAGGATTTCGACGGGTTCCCAATCGTAGGCCTCGCGCACTTCGGTATAAGCCCCGGTCCAATTCTGGCCAATGGTAGTATGCTCGTGATATTTAATATCCATGTAGGCTTTTGCTGCAGGCGAGGCAATGATTTTCGCCCCCTGCGCCGCAGCCCTGGCTGTAACTTCCTTATTCCACCAGTGTTGGACAATCGCGTCGGAATTGAGTTTGGTCTTGCCAATCTCTTCCCAGCCGATCATACATTTGCCATGTCTGGCAACAATTTTCTGAACACGCTCAATAAAGTAAACGTAATCCTCTTCTGAAGTAGACAGGGTCTCATCACCGCCAATGTGAAAATAAGCGCCGGGTGTCAGGGCTGCGATTTCGCGCACCACATCATCCACAAACTGGTAGGTGATTTCCTTGTGGACCGATAACGAGCTAAAACCTACTTTAATCCCAGTGTACAGGTTTGGCGAGACGCCATTCTCGTTCAACTCTTCGTAAGAAGCCAGGGCGGCATTGGTATGACCTGGCAGATCGATTTCGGGCACGATCGTAATGTAACGCTGGGCAGCGTAGGCCACGAGTTCGCGGTAATCATCCTGGGTATAGAAACCGCCAGGGTCACCGTTGGTGGCGGTCGAACCGCCATGCAGGGCCAGCCAGGGCCAGGATTCGATCATAATGCGCCAGCCCTGGTCGTCGCTCAGGTGCAGGTGCAGGACATTAACCTTGTGATAAGCCAGCAGGTCGACCAGGCGCTTGGCCGTTTCGACGCTAAAAAAATGGCGTCCCAGGTCGAGCATCATGCCGCGCCAGGCGTAGCGTGGAATATCACGGATGTGGCCGCACTGCACCGTCCAGGCTAGGTTGGGCTGTTCGAGTGGATTTTCGATCTCAGCCGGGAACATCTGCCGCAGGGTCTGGGTCGCGTAAAAAAGGCCTGCCGCCCCGGCGGCGCGCAGCGTAACAGCCTCGGGCGTAGAGAAAAGTTCATAGCCCTCCTCGCCAAGCGACGGGTCGTCTGCGCCGAAGGCGAGGAAAATATCCCCGGCTGCGGGCTGAGTCCCGATCTGCACTGGTAAGGCAAAACCGGTCGCCGGGCGCAATTTTGCAGCCAGGGAAGAGCCGACCCAAAAAACTTCGGCGGAGTCGTTTGACACGATAATTTTAGCGCCCGGATTCAGGCAAAATTGTCGTTCATCAAGCTGGATTTGTGCGGGAAGGGGGATTATGGTCGTCAAAATTGCTTTCTCCTGCTCTGTAACCGTTTACATCAATGATACTACAGCCCGGTCGGGATGTCCATTTAAAAGGCAAGTAGCCGGAAAACCCGGCTACTGCTTGGAGGAAAAGTGAAATGGATTGCGCCATTCCACCCTGCCGGCCGTTCAACCCAACCGCGCGACCGGTTGCGGGTTTGGGGCAAGCAGAACCATTTTACTGGCTTTTGGGCCAAACCCGCCTACTTTACAAAGTTGGTTGGCGCATTTCATAAAACATCCAGCGCCCAAGGATTTCCTGGGCCGCTACGAGCAGGAAAATCGGGAGCATGAACCAGCCGGCGGCCTGGTTCGGGGCAAAAAGCGGGATCAGCGCCGCAGCCATTGCCGCCAGGATCAAGCCCAGCCGCAGCCGGTTCACTGTTTCCTCGAAGCGAAGCGGCCCTGTCAGCAACAGCCCCGCTTCAGCCGCCAGCGCCGCCAGGAGCGGGATCGCCACCGGCGCCATTCCCGTCCCGAAAGCGACTCCTGTCAGACCCAGCGATGCGGCGCTGAGAAAGAAAGCCGCATCCGTGCGCCATGAATCCCAGTTCTGAGCCGCCCGCAGGCGGTAAACGCGCGTCATGCTGTAGACCAGGCCAATACCCAGTGGGGCAGTAACCAGTAACCAGCAATCAGTATTCAGGAACCAATGTTCAACAAACGAAACCAGCCACGAGGCGCCGAACAGGCCGGCCATCAGGATCTCACGGCTCAGCCATGATTTTTTCAAATGCATCAGCGCCCGCCAGGCATTTTTCTTTGCGCCAAGGTGCAGGAAAGAAATCAAGCCGCCCAGGCCAAGCAATAATCCAATCATTAGCAGGTTGAATGTTGAAGAGCCTGCCCTGACTGGCGAAGCCGTGTCGAAGGGTTGAAAGAAGAGCGAAGCCACCGCCATCCCGGCGGACATTTGGGTCAGCAGGGTGAAAGCCACCAGCGGCGCTTCATCCAGATTTTCAAAGATTTTCCTTTGTGAACTTCGTGTCCTTTGTGTTTGAGTTTCTTCCCGGTTGGAGATCGCCTTCGCCAAGCCGTTGACCATCCCTGCATGCGGTTTGATCGCCAGGTGTGGCTGGGTGCGCGAAAAAGCCGGCAGCGGGAAGGGGTGTTCGCTTGCGGGGGTGTTCCAGAGCGCCAAGTGAGCAGGCGCGGACGTGTTCCTGGTTATTGGTCCTTCGTTGTCGGTCAAGACTACAAAATCCAGCACCCGCATCGGACAGGCCGCCACACAGGCCGGGGGCAGACCGGCATCGAGATTGTCGAAACAAAAATTACACTTGCTCATCTGGCGCAGGTCCGGATTGTATTGCGGCACGGCATACGGACAGGCCCAGGCGCAATATCCGCAGCCCATGCACTTCGACTCGTCGATGTAGACGATCCCGTCCGGGCGGACGATATAGGCATCCGTCGGGCAAACTCCTGCGCACTTGGGGTGAACGCAATGGTTGCAGGCGATCGACAGGTTGTAGGCAAAGACATCGGTTTGCCAAACGCCAGGCGAAGCATCTTCCGCCGCGATATTGGTCCACGACCCGCCCGAAACCTCGAACACCCGCCGCCACAAAACGTCTGTTGGTAGGTTGTTCTTGTCCTTGCAGGCGATCTGGCAGGCCTTGCAGCCCGAGCAGGCAGATGCGTCAAAAGCGAAGGCGTAAGTCACTTTAGTTTCCGCTAACTGGTCTGGATAAAAAAGAAGGTAATGGGTTCAAAACGTGATAATCTTATTTTTTTGCGCAAATAGATTTCACTGGAGCCCATTACCATGGCAAATCATACCATAGCAATACTGGCGAAAATC
>JAKLPV010000107.1 GCA_022013685.1 Anaerolineae bacterium | reverse complement strand
GCGCTTCGCGTTTCACACTTTACTGGCCGCCCTGCTTCTGCTTCCGGGAATTACCGGGATCATCCACCTGCATCCGTATCAATATACCTACTACAACAGCCTGGTCGGACCAACCTATCGAGTCTATGAAAACGATTACTGGCTGACCTGCTACAAGGAAGCCGTTGAGTGGGTGCGCGAAAACGAAGCAGATAAACCACTCTACATCCAGCGAGAATTTGCAGTTGCCGCTTATTACGGTGAAGGGCTGGATTTGCGCGACCTGCGTTACGAAACCATCGAGAGCTTGCCCGACAACACATTGATGCTCTTTTCCACCCGCGCCAACCTCGACCAACGCTCGGTCTTTCGCGGGATGCCGGTCGTCCACGCAGTCGGTCGGGGTGATGTGGAATTTTGCCTGCTGAAGAGGAAAGAATGAAGACACCCCCATACCGCATCCAAACCGAACGACTCATCATTCGCTGTTACAACCCATCCGATGCGCCGCTTTTGCAAGAATCCGTCGCCGAAAGCCGCAGCCATCTTTTGCCCTGGATGCCCTGGGCCGAAGGCGACCCGGCTGAAACATTGGATGCAAAAATAAACCGTTTGCGCTGTTTTCGGGCAAATTTCGACAGCGACAAAGATTACACCTACGGGATTTTTGACTTGCAGGAAAAGCAACTGTTGGGCGGCAGCGGTCTGCACACCCGTCTAAGCGGTGAAGCCCTGGAAATCGGCTATTGGATTCATGTCGATCACGTCAACAAGGGTTATGCCACCGAATTATCAGCTGCGCTGACCCGCGTGGCCTTTGAAGTATGCGCGGTCGAGCGTATGGAAATTCACTGCTCGGCAGATAACCTGCGTTCAGCCTCGGTGCCGCGCAAACTCGGTTACGTTCACGAAGGCAATCGCCGCCGCCTGGGCTGGACAGCCGGGCAGCCTGTCGATTCGATGGTCTGGAGCATGTTCCGCGACGAATACGAGTCCAGCTCGTGTAAAGACATCCGCCTGCAGGCCTTCGATGCCATCGGGCTTCAAATTCTTTGATATTCCCTTTGAGAACCAGACCGTTTCGCAGAAAAAAAGCCGGTAAAAGAAGGGAATTTTCTCCTTCTTTTACCGGCTTACATTTTAAAATGTAAAATAGTCAAACTTTTTCCTGGTTTTGGTCAAACCAGAATCGTTCATCATAATTGAATTTAGCGGCATATTCCTGCGCAATTAACGGCACACGCCGGATCAGTTCCTCCTGCGCCTCGGCGGAGTTGATCCAGAATGAGAAAGTGCCAACCATGCTGGCGAGGTACAGCCCTTCGAGCAGGGTCTGCCAATGGGCGGGCAGTTTCATCTGATTCTGATATTCTGCCAGCAGCAGGAGGCGCAGGTCTTCGCGCGTATCTGAAAGCGCCAGCGCCAGGTCGAAGAGGGGATAGCCAAAGGCCGAGAGCGAAAAATCGATCAGCGCCAATTGCCCATCCTTGTAGATGAAATTGCCCTTGTAGGGGTCGCCATGAATCAGCCCACAGGTCTGGCGGGTTTTGCGCAAATGCCCCAGGTGAAAGGCGAGTGTTTCGAGCGCATCTTCAAGCTGGCGCAAGTCGCTGTACTTGATGCGGCCATCGGCAACTGCCGGGCGCAGGTTTTCGAGCGCGGCCCGGAAAAAACCCATATCGCGAACCGGGCGGATGAAGTTGGGCGGCAAGCGCCAGCGGCTGGCATGTTTGTGCAGGCGTCCGAGCAAATCCCCGACCTGGGCTGCGGTTTCTTCACTTTCGAATTCGCGGGTGTAGTCCATGCCTTCGAGCCAGGTCAACAGCGAGGCGTTGAGCGGAGTCTTGTCCCACTCGAGGCGGGTAACACGCTCTCCCGCGCGGTTATGAAGCCCCGTCGGGACAGGCAGCCGGGCGCGTTTCAGCGCATCCAGCCAGAGCAATTCCGACTCAATCATGGCCGGGTCAGCGCCGTGCTGGCCCATTTCGGGCGCGCGCGGCGTGTGCATGCGCAACAGGAAGGTTTTGCGCCCATCCTGCACACGATAAGTAACGTTTTCGCTGTGCTGGATGAAGGTGAAAACCGCCCCGGCTTTGCCATAGGCAGCCAGGGCTTGCGCGGCGAGGGGGTCAAAAACGCTGTTCATGCCAGCATTTTAGCACAATCCCTTATTGACGAAAAACCGCTTTGAGTTTATACTTATGTAAGCGCTTACATGGAGACAGAAATCATGGAAACACCTTCACCCACAAACAACCCCGCCACCATCCAGGATGTAGCCGACCTGGCCGGAGTTTCGATTGCCACTGTCAGCCGGGTGGTGAATGGCAAATCACCGGTAGTAGCCGAGACCGCCCAGCGTGTGATGGAGGCCATCCGCGAGTTGAATTATGTGCCCCGCGCGGCGGCGCGTATTTTGGCAAGCAAGCACACCAATACGCTTGGCCTGATCGTGCCGGAAATCAGCGGCGAGTTCTTTGCGCCGATGCTGCGCGGCATCGAAGCCGCGGCAGGCGAAACCGGTTTTGATTTGCTGATCCATACCACTGCCTATAAAAAACCTGAAATGCGCCGCCATACCCTGGGTGAGCACAACACCGACGGCCTGCTGGTCTTTATCGGCAGCATGGAACTGGCTGAATTGACCCGCCTGGAGAGCATTGGTTTCCCGGTGGTCTTCCTGCACCAAACCGCGCCGGAGGGCTTGAACATCCCGGTGGTGACGGTCGAAAACAAAAAAGGAGCCTTCCTGGCGGTCGAGCACCTGATCGATATGCATCAGTGCCGCCGAATTGCGTACCTGAGCGGCCCGGAGGGCAATGAAGACTCAGGTTGGCGCGAGCGCGGATATCGGCTGGCGCTCGAAAAATACGGTATTCCGTTCGACCCGGCGCTGGTCTTGCCAGGTGATTTTTCGAGCAAGCGCGCAGCCCAAACCGTGGGCGAATGGCTGGCAGGCGGATTGGTCTTCGACGCCATTTTTAGCGGCGACGACCTGGCGGCTGTCGGGGCAATGTCTGCCCTGCGTGAGGCCGGGATGCGGGTTCCCGAAGACATCAAAATCATCGGCTTCGACGATATTCCGCTGGCGCGCCACCTGACGCCGCCGTTGACAACCATCCATGCACCAACCGAGGAAGTAGGACGCATTGCAACCGATTTGTTGGTGCGCCTGGTGCGCCGTGAAGCAGTCGAGCGCGAGATATTACTACCCACCGAACTGACCATCCGCCAGTCTTGCGGATGTAAATAAACCAACGGAGATATTATGACCACCTATCGTTTTCCATCCAATTTCCTGTGGGGCGCGGCAACCGCCTCCTATCAAATCGAAGGCGCCTGGAATGAAAACGGCAAAGGCGAATCGATCTGGGATCGCTTCAGCCACACGCCCGGAAAAATCACCAACGGCGACACCGGTGACTTGACCTGTGACCATTATCATCGCTACCCTGAAGATATTGCCCTGATGCGCCAGCTTGGGCTGAAAGCCTATCGCTTCTCGATTTCCTGGCCACGGGTCATTCCGAACGGCATGGTCCCGGTCAACCCCAAAGGCCTCGATTTCTACGACAACCTGGTGGACCGCCTGCTGGCGGCCAACATCCAACCCTTTGCCACGCTCTACCACTGGGACCTGCCGCAAGCGCTCGAAGACAAAGGCGGTTGGCGCAACCGCGATACCGCCCATTATTTTGCCGATTACACTGCCGTGATGGTCAAACGCCTGGGCGACCGCGTCAAGCACTGGGCAACCTTTAACGAGCCGCTCGTGGCCGCCTTTGCCGGTCACCTTTGGGGCGAACATGCCCCCGGGATCAAAGATGAAAAAATCGCCCTGCAAACCGCGCATAACATCCTGGTAGCGCACGGGTTGAGCGTCCAGGCCATTCGAAGTGTTGATTCCGACTTGCAAGCGGGTGTTGTGCTGAGTCTTTGGCCGGTCGAGCCCGTCGAGGATACTCCTGAAAACATCACCGTTGCAGAGAAAACCTGGCAGGAAGGCGGCGACATTCTCTTCCTGGATACGATTTTCAAAGGCCATTACCCGCCCGCCGGCTGGGAAAAAGCCGGAGACAACGTTCCGCAGATCATGCCGGGCGATATGGCGCTCATCAGCCAGAAGCTCGATTTTATGGGCGTCAACTACTACTCGCGCCAGTTGGTCGATGTCACAGGCGAGCGCGTCCGCCCCGAAGGCCCGGAGTATACGGAAATGAACTGGGAAGTCTGCCCCCCGGCCTTTTACCGTTTGCTGACCCGCCTCAACCGCGAGTACCGCCTGCCGCCGCTCTATATTACCGAGAACGGGTCCTCGTTTAAGGACGAAGTCAGCCCTGATGGCGCAGTCCACGACCCGCGCCGCGAATCTTACCTGCGCGAGCACTTCATCCAGGTACATAAAGCCATGCAGGACGGCGTCGATATGCGCGGCTATTTCGTCTGGTCACTGATGGACAATTTCGAATGGGGCCACGGCTTTACCAAGCGCTTTGGCCTGATCCGAGTCGACTACGAGACCCAGCAACGCACCCTGAAAGACAGCGCCAAGTGGTATGCGGGCGTGATCCGCGAAAATGCAGTCGAGTAATCAGTGAGCAGTAGCCAGTATTCAGTCCCTGAGCGGAGTACGCAGTCGAAGGGCGGTTCTTGTGGAAAATACGCTTCAGCTCCGCTCACACTGTCCCGGTGTCCTTCGGGAAGGTTTTAGTTTAGTAAATCGAGGAAACTATGAAAATTACAGTAATTGGCGGCGGTTCCACCTATACCCCTGAAATTGTGATCGGTTTTATCGACCGGCTTTCGACCCTGCCCATCACCGAACTGTGGCTGATGGACATCGACCCGCAGCGGCTGGAAATTGTCGGCGGGTTCGCCCAACGCATCGTCAAGGCCAAAGGCGACCCGTTCAAGGTCGTGCTCAGCACGGATCAGCGTGAGGCCATCAGCGGCGCATCCTATGTCGTCACCCAACTGCGCGTGGGCATGATGCCCGCCCGCCGCAACGACGAATATCTCGGCATGCGCCACGGCCTGGTCGGACAGGAAACCACCGGCGTGGGCGGCATGGCCAAGGCCTTGCGCACTGTTCCGGTTATCCTGAGCATTGCAAAAGATCTGAAAGAAGTCGGCGCGCCGGGCGCATTGCTGGCAAACTTTACCAACCCCTCCGGCATCGTCACCGAAGCCTTGTTCCGTTACGCGGCAGATGTGACCTCGGTCGGCGTTTGCAACGTGGGCATTACCACCAAAATGGGCATGATCGAGCGTCTGGAACCGGCCCTGGGAATCAAGATCGACCCAGACCACGCCGAACTGGACACTTTGGGCCTGAACCACCTGACCTGGCATCGCGGATTCAAAGTCGACGGCGAGGAAATGTGGCCGCACATCTTCCCGGCTTTTGTGGCAGACCTGAAAAAGGAAGAACACCCCGAGTGGGATGTGCGCACGGTCGAGACACTGGGCATGATTCCCAACTATTACCTGCAATATTTCTATTACACCGACAAAAAACTCAAAGCCCAGGAAAAATGGCCGCCTTCACGGGCCGACGAAGTCATCGAAATCGAAAAAAGCCTGCTCGAGCAATACGCCGACCCGAACCTGGTCGAGCCGCCCGCGGACCTGATGAAACGCGGCGGGGCCTGGTACTCGACCCTGGCGACCAAGGTCATCAATTCGCACTATAACGATTTGGGCCAGACCCATGTTGTTAACGTGCGCCACAACGGCGCAGTCGAAGGCATGCCCAGGGATTGGGTTGTGGAACTGCCCGCCAGAGTCG
Source organism: Anaerolineae bacterium (assembly GCA_022013685.1). GTDB lineage: Bacteria > Chloroflexota > Anaerolineae > Anaerolineales > Villigracilaceae > UBA8950. The sequence continues at coordinate 6,784 of JAKLPV010000107.1, read as the reverse complement.
ATAAAAGCGGCATCCACCCCCTGCCGGCTGCCGCCCTGCCAATGGCTGAGTTCGGATTGGTTTCAGCGGTCAAAATGTACGAACTGCTGACCGTCGAAGCCGCTGTCCACGGCGACCGCAATGCCGCCTACGAGGCCCTGCTGGTCACCCCGCTCGGCCCGAAAGCGGACAAAATCCAGGCTGTGCTGGATGACCTGCTCGAAACGAATAAAGAACACCTGCCGCAGTTCTTCAAGTAAAAAAAACAAGCCTTGAGCGGAGCGGTTTTCAGCGCAGTCGAAGGGCGATTCTGTCGCGTTGGCGCATCTTTCAACACGCACAATAAGCATGTCATCCCTGGCTCAGCCTGCCATTCGTGCCGCAAGCACGCCGGTGCGAATGGCGGGGCAGGTTTTCGCACCGTTTTTCGGTGATATCGTGCCCATAGGAACTTTAAAGTTGAACCATGCACCCTGGCCCGATGCCAGTGCAGGCAAAAAGCAAGAAATTTACCACGACCCCACAAAATACGCGGGACACGAGGTAACGACGGAACACAACGTAAGAACATTTTAGGTTTTCCGTAGCGCCCCGTTGTTGCCCTCGTGGTTAAAGGTTTTCTTTTCCGGCTTGTCCGGGTTAGGGTAGAAATCTTATCAACGTCCAAAAGATTTCTCAGTCGCCGCTGTGCGGCTTCTTCGAAATGACAGGCATCGATGTATTTTCAATCAGGAGTAATCATGAAAATTGGCGTGGTTGGTGGAACCGGTAATATCAGCGAAAGTTTTGTCAAACTTCTGCTCGAACAGGGGCATGAAGTCACCTGCATCAATCGCGGGGCACGCAAACCCGTCCCGCAGGGGGCGCGGCTACTGGTCGTTGACCGGCATAACCGTGAAAACTTCGAACAGACCATGCAGGCCGAAAAGTTCGACGCGGCCATCGATATGATCTGCTTCTCCGCGGATGACGCCGCCTCCAGCCTGAGAGCCTTTCGCAGCGTGGGCGTTTTCGTGCATTGCTCGACGGTCTGCACCTACGGCATCCAGTCGGATTGGCTGCCGATTACCGAAGATCATCCCCTGCGCCCAATCACCGGCTACGCGCGCGGCAAGGCCGAAGCGGATGCGCTCTACCTTGAAGCCTGGTACCGCGAGAAATTTCCGGTCGTGATCATCAAGCCCTCGACCACTTACGGCCCCCAGCAGGGACTCGTCCGTCAGGTGGCCTGGGATTTCACCTGGATCGACCGCATTCGCCAGGGCAAGCCGATCGTTGTCTGTGGCGATGGCAACGCCCTGCACCAGCACCTGCATGTCGATGATGCCGCCCTGGCTTTTGCCAATGTGCTGACCAAACCGGTCGCGCTCGGCCAGGCCTACAACATGACCCGCCGCGAATTCGTCACCTGGGCCGATTATCATCGCGCGGCGATGAAAGTGCTTGACCGCGAAGTGGAACTGGTCGGCGTGCCGTTTGAAAACCTGAAAACATTCAATATTCCCGGTTTTGGCATTACCGAAGAGATTTTTGCCCACCACGTTTTCTACAGCCCCGAAAAGCTAATGCGCGATGTGCCGGAATTCCAGCCAAAAATCTCGCTCGAAGCGGGCATGGCCCAGGTGCTGGATGCGATGGAGCGCGAGGGCCGCATCCCCAGCGCCAGCGAAAACACCTGGGAAGATGAGATTATTGAAAAGCAAAGAAAAGTAATGAGATGATGTTGGCAAGCCCTGAGCGGAGCAAGCCGATAGGCGCGCGAAGTCGAAGGGCATTTGAGCAAGAAGAAAACAATTTCATCAAGATAACTCGTCCTTCGACTTCGCCGCCAAGAACAGGCGGCTCCGCTCAGGACTTGTAAATCTCCAATCACCATTTACTATTTACCAATTACCACCACGAGGCCTCATGAACCCAAACCCTGTCTTAAAACAACTTGGCTACGCAGACGACGACAAGCTGGTCATCATCCACACCGACGACATTGGCATGTGCCAGGCCTCGCTGGATGCCTTTGCTGACCTGTGGGAGTTCGGCACAATCTCCTCAGGCGCGGTCATGGTGCCGTGCCCTTGGTTCCCGGCAACAGCGGAATGGTGCCGGGCGCACCCTGATGTGGACATGGGCGTCCACGCCACGCTGACTTCGGAATGGGACAGCTATCGCTGGACGCCGATCAGCACGGTCGACCGCGCCAGCGGCTTGTTCGATGAAGAAGGTTAATTTCACCATCGTGAAGCCCCCGTGCAGGCTGGGGCGACTCTCGAAGCAGTCCGCGCCGAGGTGCAGGCCCAGTTCAACAAGGCTGTCCAGTTTGGGATTGTCCCAACCCACATGGATGCGCACATGCTGACGATCTTGCACCCACGGCTGGTATCCGCCTATATCGAAACGGCGACCCAGGCCAAAGTCCCATTCATGCTCCCGCGGATCAGCGCCGAAGCGGCGATGGCGCATGGGTACGAGACCAAGATCGCAGAAGAATTGGGCGCCCTTGTCCAGCAATTGGAAGAACAGGGCATCCCGCTGGTGGACGGCTTCGACTCGATGCCGCTGGATGACCCAAACGACCAGATCAATTTTGCCAAGAAGAAACTGCGCGAACTGCCGCAGGGGATCACCCATTTTGTTTTCCACCCATCGACCGATACGCCCGAACTGCGCGCAATTTGCCCCGATTGGCCCAGCCGGGTGGCGAATTACGAAGCTTTTATGAGCCATGAAATCAAGGATTTCATCAAAAACGAGGGTATTCAGGTCATTGGTTATGACGTTTTGCGCGATTTGATGCGGAGTTAGTGATGCGCTATTATTTGGGAATTGATGTTGGGTCGAGCAAAACCCACGCCCTGATCGTGACCGAAGACGGCTGCTGTGTCGGCTTTGGCAAGGCCGGGCCGGGCAACCACCAGGGGGTTGGCTATGACGGCACCACCGGGGCGATTTTGCATTCGTTCAACGAAGCCATCAAAATGGCCGGGATTGGCCCGCAGCAGATCGCGGGCGGCGGATTCGGCATCGCCGGGTACGACTGGCCCTCCGAGTTGGATGAACATACGGCCTGCATCCGCGCGACGGGCATCACCTGCCCGATCGAGGTGGTCAACGACGGCGTTAACGGCCTGATGGCCGGGACAACCCACGGCTGGGGCGTCAACGTCACCGCCGGGTCGGGAGTTAACGCGCGCGGGCGCGACCGGCGCGGGCGTGAGGGGCGCATCGTCGGCAACGGAACCTATTTCGGCGAATATGGCGGCGGGATTGAGATTGTCGGCTCTGCCTTGCAGGAAGTCAACTACGCCTGGATCAAACGCAACCCGCCGACCGCCCTGACCGGCATCTTCCTGGATGTCACCGGCGCAAAGAGTGAGATCGACCTGATGGAGGGGCTTTCCAACGGTTATTACCACCTGTACCCGGCGATTGCAATAAAAATATTCGAAGCCGCCGAGGCAGGCGATCAGGCCGCGCTGCGCGTTATCCGCTTTTCGGGCGAGGAGTTGGGCCATTTGGCCGCTGCGATCATTCACCAGTTGGGGTTCGAGAACGAGGAAGTCGAAGTCGTGCAATCGGGCAGCATTTTCGACGGCGGCGCACTGCTCAGCGACCCGATGCGCGATGTGATCCTGGCGGCAGCCCCCAGGGCCAAAATTATCCGTTTGAGCGCCCCACCGGTGGTCGGCAGCCTGTTGCTGGGGATGGAAGCGGGCGGTTTCGACGGCTATCCATTGCGCGAGACAATCATCGCGTCAACCAGGGATTGGCTGAAACAAGAGTAACACTGCCTAAACATATTTTTCGGGCCGTACATCCTGTCATCCGAGTCAGCTATGCTTGTAGTCTGGCAATGGATTTGCAATTTATCTTTTGCTGTTGCAAAGCCCCTGCAAGGTTATAGGGTAAAAAGTAAGGTAAGATAGTGGAACACATCCGATAAAGGCAAAACCGGCGAAAGCCGGCGACGCAAAGCTATGGGTCTACCGTCACCAGATGACCATGACCGCCAGGCCGCCGAAGAATTACAGTGTACAACTGTGGTTGATTTGGCCTGGCTTAAAAATAAGCCAGGCTTTTTCTATCGGGTGGTTAGTAACCTTTGGGACGCCTGTCCCAATTATCGCAGAGTCGGAGCACCCGGCGAAGCAAAGGAGAACACCATGTTCCGTAATTTCAAAGTTTTGCTGTTTGCCCTGGCGATCATCATTATCGCCGGCGGCGCCTACGCCTTCGCAGCCACCAACACCGTGCCTGATAGCGCAGCAGGTTATGCGGCCAGTGCTGTCCCTGGCTACACCGTGACCAACATTGTCTACGACCTGGACGCCGACGACCCCACCCTTGTTGATGCAATCACATTCGCCATCGCGCCCAGTGCCGAAACGGTTGTGGCTGCCATCGTTAAGGTTCAAACTGCAACTGGCGGCGCCTGGACCAACTGTACCCTGGTCGCTGGCGTTGCGCCCTCAATGGATGTCACCTGCACTTATGGCGCGCTCCTCCTGGAAGATGTCACTGCCCTGAATATCGTTGCCAGCAGCTCGCTCGACCCCGCGCCCTAATCCGCTTGCAAGGATCTTGCATCCAACTTCATAGCACGAAAGATAAGGCCTGGTGCTGCCAGGCCTTATCTTTAATAAACCCGAAAAAGCGATTTTCCCGGTTGCGCCCCATGAGAAACCCCATTCGTTTGCCCGCTCTATTGGTTGACTTGATGCTCCTGGCAGGGTTGGCAGCCATCTGGATCGCCTTTGCGCCGGCTCGGATAGGCGGGCAGGTGTCTTATATCATGGTAAACGGGATCAGCATGGAGCCTGGCTTCCATACCGGCGACCTGGTGCTTGTCCGCGCAGCCGCGCCTTACCAGGTCGGCGATGTCGTTACGTACCGCGATGCTGAAATGGGCGCTTATATTATTCACCGTATTATTGAAACCGTACCGAATGGTTATGTTCTACAAGGGGACAATAATTCATGGATCGACGCCTATCAGCCGACCGATTCTGAGATTATTGGCAAACTCTGGATTCACGTTCCCAATCTTGGCAAGGCTTTTCAGTGGCTGCGCGCGCCCTTCAACATGGTGCTGGCCCTGGGGCTGTTAGGAGGTGTTTTTATGGCCAGCATGTTTTCGCAATCAGAACCAGGAAAAAAATTAAAGGGCAAGAAAAATGGAGCTTCAAACAGCGGCATTTTCGAAATTGCGCTGTATGCAACTGCCGTTCTGGCAATGGGGTTCCTGGCCCTGACCATTTTTGCATTCAGCCGTCCGCTTACCCGCACTGCGGACGCCGTCAAATACCAGCATAGCGGCGTCTTTTTCTACTCTGCAACCGGCGCGCCCAATATTTACGATACTGACCTGGTGCGCACCGGCGAACCGATCTTTCCGCGGTTAACTTGCGCAATTAACGTGGGCTTTTCTTACGCAGCGACCAGCATTTACGCACAAGAATTATCCGGGAGCCATAACCTGATCGCCCGTATCTCTGACGAGCAGAGCGGTTGGCAGCGCACCATTGCGCTTACACCGCAAACGGCCTTCGATGGAGACTCCTATTCCACCGCATCAGAGGTCGATTTGTGCAGGGTGCAGGCGCTGGTGACAGAAGTCGAAGAGCAGACCGGTTTTCGCCCGGGCACCTACACCCTGACGATTCTCCCACGCGTGTCGATTGCGGGGAAAATAGACGGGCAGGAACTACACGACAGCTTCGAGGCAGAATTGGTCTTCAAATTCGACAAAGTCCATTTTTACCTTGCTTCAGCCGCCAGCAGCAGCACAAACCCGCTCTTTGCCTCGGCGCAGGGACAAGCCAGCAGCACTGCCGTCCAGCCAAACAGTTTCAAACTATTTGGCTTTGAATTTATGATCGCTGAAAGCCGCGTTTTGGGCCTGGCCGGGTTGCTTCTTTCCCTGATCGGACTGGGTGTCATGGGGGCCTATCTCATGAAACTTGCGCAGCGCGACCCGGACGCCTTTATCAACGTAAAATACGGATCGCTGCTGATGAACGTCTATGACCGGGGTTTTGAGTCAATCAGCCCGGTAGTCGATGTCGCCTCGGTCGATGACCTGGCAAAACTGGCCAACCGCCAAAATGCGATGATTTTGCACACCTTGCGCGATTTCCGCCACTTTTACTTTGTCCAGGCCGATGGAACAATATACCGCTATGTCGCCGGCGGGATTCGCCGTAATCCCGCAGAATCGTCCCAGATGCCCCATCCTGAAATCCTTAATGGAGGTTCGTAATGAGCAAACGGGGCGCGATCCAGGTTTTTGTTTTTGGGCTGGCACTGCTGATTTTTATCAGCGCTGCCACCGCTTTTGCGGCCAATCTGGAAGTTGCGCCATCCAACCTGGGCCAATCCAACCATGGGGTGAGCGCAAACCAGCTCAAACCGTCTGAATGCACCCAAAACCTGACCAATATCGTGCGCGGGGCCGGGGTCATCAATGGCACGACAGCCAATGACCTGATCATCGGCAGCTCGGGCGACGACACGATCGAGGGCAACGACGGGGATGACTGCATCCTGGGCGGCAGCGGTGACGATAGCCTCTTCGGCGGGAATGGCGCGGATGTCTGCTTTGGCGGTTCTGGGACAGACGTTTTCTACGAGTGTGAAACCGAATTTCCGTGAAGCTGTTATGAAGGCGCCACTTAACGTAAGTTTTGTGCAAATAGAGCAGCAGTTGCTTTAATCGTCAAAAAAACGCATTTTTTGAAAACGGCAAAGGCAACTGAACTGCCCAGTGCTTCTTCACAGAAATGGATCGACCTGCATACAAACTTTGGTCAGT
>JAKLPV010000106.1 GCA_022013685.1 Anaerolineae bacterium | reverse complement strand
GTTTGCCACTATTCAAAAAGTGTGCCAGCGACTTCCTGTCTTCATAATCGGTTTGCTCGCTCATAATCTGCCTACTCCTTACTCGGCTAAATCAATTATGCGCGTTTGTCCACGATGTTGTGATGGTTTCGGTTGTTAAGGTTCTGTCTACGATGTTTTGATGGTTTGCTTATTAGATCGTCCACGATGTTATGATGGACGACAAATATCAAATGAGCGAACGCTGAATGTTAAGAATCTCATCCCGGAATTCGGCGGCAGCAAGAGCGGGCCTGGCTGCACGCGAGATGCCGCGTGAGACGGGAATCAGCATCCCTTTGCCGTCCGCCCGCAGACCGGCCTTGAGGGCTACTTCCAAATCGCCGCCCTGAGCGCCAACCCCTGGGGAGAGAAACCACAGGCTGGGTGCAGCTGCGCGGACGCGGGCCAACGCTTCAGGCTGGGTCGCGCCAACCACCAGGCCGATGTTGTTTTTGGTGTTCCAGGTCTGGGCGAGGCGGGCGACGTGGATATACAGGGGAACGGAGAACGGAGAAGTAATGACCGAAGACGAATGACCAAGGACGGAAGAATCGGTCGTTGGTTGTTGGTCGTTGGTCACAAGCAAGTTTTGCAAATCGTCCGCCCCCGGGTTGCTCGTTTTGCACAGCAGGAAAACACCCTTTTCAGAATTCCCAATGAACGGATCGATCGAATCCTTGCCAAGGTACGGGCTGAGCGTAATACAGTGCGCGCCGAGGGCTTCGAAGGCGGCTTTGGCATAGGCTTCGGCCGTGGACGAAATATCGCCGCGTTTGGCATCCAGGATAACCGGGATCATCGAACCCAGGCGGTCAGATTGTTCCTGGATGGCTTCGATGACTTGCTTGAGCGCTGTCCAACCGTCCGCGCCAAACTGCTCGAAGAAGGCGGCATTGGGTTTAAAGGCCGCAGCGTAGGGCGCGGTCTGTTTAACGAGATTCAGGCTGAATTCCAGCGCGCCCGCAGCAGTCGGCTCTGAAAGGTCAGAGATGTGCGGGTCGAGTCCCACGCACAAAAGCGAGGAGCAGTCATCGACACGTTTTTCGAGAAAAGAGAAGAAAGATTCCATAAGTCTCCGGTGTCAGGTATCAGGTGTCAGGTATCAGGTTGTGCCTGACACCTCGCACCTGACACCCAATACTATGCTTTTCCCAAAACCATCGCCAGCAGCGCCATGCGGACGTACAGGCCGTATTCCATCTGACGGAAGTAGGCGGCGCGCGGGTCGTCGTCGAATTCGGGGCTGATCTCGCCGACACGCGGCAGGGGATGCATGACGATCATTTCCTGCTTGGCGGCTTTCATGATCTCGGGATCAATCACATACGCGCCTTTGACCTTTTCATAGTCTTCGGGATTTTCGAAGCGCTCTTTCTGGACACGGGTGACGTACAATACGTCGGTCTGGGGCAGGACTTCGGCCAGGGTACTGTATTCGACCTGCTGAATGCCCTTCTCAGCCACTTCGTCCATCACTTCTTTGGGCATGCGCAGGATTTCGGGCGAGACGTAGTTGATTTTGACGTTATACAGCGAAAGCATGCGCGCCAGTGAGTGGACGGTGCGCCCATATTTCAAATCGCCGAGCATGGTGACGGTCATGCCATCAATCTGGCCTTCGCCAAGTTCCTCGAAGATGGTAAAGGTATCGAGCAAGGCCTGGGTGGGGTGTTCACCGACCCCGTCACCGGCGTTGATGACCGGTTTGCGGGCTGCTTTGGCCGCGATGGCCGCCGAACCGGTATCAGGGTGGCGCAGCACGATCACGTCAGTGTAGCATTCGAGGGTGCGGATGGTGTCGGGCAGAGATTCGCCTTTCGAGACGGATGAATATTTCACCTCGCTGATCGGGATGACCGAGCCGCCCAGGCGTTCCATGGCGGCGGTGAAGCTGGAGGAAGTACGCGTGGAGGGTTCGTAGAACAGGTTGGCCAGGATCTTGCCCTTGAGCAGGTCAAACGTGCCGACGCGCTCGACCATGCCGCGCATCTCATGCGCCACGCCAAAGACATACTCCAGGTCAGGGCGGGCAAATTGTTTGACAGAAATAATGTCCTTGCCATACCAGTCGGCATGTTTGTTCTCGCCGAACGGCAGGTAGGGGGATTGGGAATCAGTAGGCATGTTTTCTCCTTTTACAAAAAACTTCCGAAGCATTGAAAGCTTCGGAAACAGGTAACATCACAATTTCAGCAGGAATTCTGCCGGGCACAAAACCTCGATCCCTTCGAAGGGATGAAGCACAAGCAAATCGTCATCGCCGGTGACGATAATTTTTGCTTCCCCGGCCAAGGCAGCTTCGAGAAATTTGTTGTCTTTGGGGTCACGGCAAACAGTCACCACCCGTTTGGGAATAACCAGTTCCCCGCGTAAACGCATCAAGTTAATCAGCGCGGTAATATCCTCCGGCTGGACATGGTACTTTAACCGCATCTTGGGGCGGCCAAGCACCTCGATGATTTCGACAATGATCTCAGTGGAGTAAACAACGATAAAACGCCCAGCGCGTAAAGCGCGCAGAACATCCCCAACGGTTCCACGCGGTTGAATCAAGGCGCTGACCAGCACCCCGGTATCGACCACCACGCGCATGCTCTACCCCTTTCGCGCAGCTTCAATATCGGCGGCGATTTCATCCACGCTGTATTCAGCGTTTACTTCAGCCAGTCGTTTCCAGGCCTGGTCAAAACTCGCCAGCACTTCGTTTTCCTGCAATTGCTGGAAGCGCAAGTAATCATCATAGGGGATCAGCACGGCTTCGGGGCGCGAACCACGCGTCAACACCAGCGGTGTACGCTTGCGGACAACTTCTTCAAAAAAAGCGCGAAACCCACGCTGGAGTTCAGTAACACCGATAATTTTTTGCATTCCAACCTCCTAAAATACACATTGAGATATGTATTTTAGCATGTATTCGCCTTGATAAACCGCCCAATCTCTTCGAACGCTGCGCGGCTTTCGGGCATCATGTCAGCCAGGGTGTGCCAGACATGCCACATGCCTTCCCAAACATGCAGTTCCACAGCTGCACCATCAGCCCGCGCTTTTTCAGCCAACATGCGGGCATCGTCCAACAAGACCTCATCGCTGCCGACTTGGATCAGCAGCGGGGGGAAACCATGAAAATCGGCATAAATCGGGGAAATGAGCGGGTTGGATGGGCTTTCTGTACCAATATAGAAAGTACTCCACTCGCGCAATTCGTCTGCTCGCAACAAAACTTCAGCCTGGGCCTGGGTAATGTGGGACTGACCGGTGAAGGTCAAATCAGTCCAGGGGGAGAGAGACACCACCGCAGCCGGGAGCGGAGCATTGGCATCCCGCAGCGCAAGGACGGCCGTAACGCTCAAACCGCCCCCCGCAGAATCGCCGGAAATGATGATATTTTCCGGCTTGTATCCCTCGGCCAACAGCCAGCGATAAACCTTTTGAGCGTCTTCGATCGCCGCCGGGAAGGGGTGTTCCGGCGCAAGGCGGTATTCAGGGATGAGAACCTTAATTCCGGTCGTCTGCGCCAACATGGCGCCTAACATCTGGTACGAATCGATACTCCCGATGACATATCCCCCACCGTGCAGATACAAGATGGCCTTTTCATGATCCACATTCGCCGGCACAACCCAGTCCGCGGGGATACCCTCGATGTCAATTCTTTTGACTTCTGCCCCGTGCGGAAACTGCTTTATGAATCTGGCATTTCTAATATCACGTTTACGGCTCTCAGCAAGCAGCAGATGCCGTTCTTTAAAGATTCTCCTCAACAGAAAACGCCAGACACGCGCTTGTATACTCAGCGACACTCAGGGCCTCATACTTTTCGATAGACCAGATTGATTTACCATTGTCTCTTGAATGTTCCACGCTCGTAAAAACTTCCGAAGCATTGAACACTTCGGAAGTTTGAATCACCACGTCACGGTTCGAACTTATTGCTCACGCTGAACCCATTATACCCGTTCCCGGCAGCAACAGAAGGCAGATTTACAGCTTGTAAAGTTCGCCATATTTGGCGCGCAGATACTGGATGTAGGGGGCGATATCCAGCCCGCGGCCGGTGACGCGCTCGATCAGCTCGGGTGCGGTGTATTTGCTGCCGTAGCGGTAGATATTGTCCTTGAGCCAGGTGTGCAGGGTTTCGAACTTGCCCTGCCCGATCTCTTTTTTGATCTCGGGGTGGGCCTTGAGCGCCTCGGCATAGAACTGTGCCGAAAGAATGTTGCCGAGGGTGTAGCCCTGGAACATGCCGCCGATCTGCCCGCCGAACCAGTGGACATCCTGCAAGCAGCCATCCACATCACTGGGGGCGGTAATGCCAATATCCGATTTGTAGGCGGCGTGCCAGGCTTTGGGCAGGTCTTTGATCGCCAGTGTGCCTTCTAGCATTTGCAGTTCCAACTCAAAGCGGATCATGACATGCAGGTTGTAAGTGACCTCGTCTGCATCGGTGCGAATCAGCGAGCGCTGAACCTTGTTGATGGCGCGGTAGAAGGTGTCGAGCGAGACCTTGTCCAACTGCTTGGGGAAGGTTTTTTGCAGTTCGGGGTAGAAGTGCTCCCAAAACGGACGGCTGCGCGAGACGATATTTTCCCAAGTGCGCGATTGCGATTCGTGCACCCCGGCGCTGGTGCCGCCGTCGAGGGGGCTGGCTTCGTAGGACGGATCCACGCCCTGTTCGTACATGGCATGGCCTGATTCGTGGGTGGTCGAGAAAAGCGCTTCGCCCAGGTCATTTTCTTTGACGCGGGTCGTGATGCGCACATCGCCAATCGAAAATTTGGTTTCAAAGGGGTGATGGGTCTTATCCTGGCGTCCGCGGTTGAAATCGTAGCCAAATTTTTGGATGACCATGCGCCCAAATTCGAGCTGCTTGTCTTCGGGGAAGTGCTGTTTCAGGCACGAATCATCTGCCGCAGCCTGGGCGGTGATGGTCTGGACGAGCGGGACGAGCTGTTCGCGCAGTTCGCTGAAAACTTTGCGCACGCTGGCAGCTTTCATGCCGTAATCGGCAAAATCGATCAGCGGGTCGGCGATGTGCTCGTAGCCGGGAAAAAAGTTTGCCAGTTGGCGGCTCATGTCGAGGGTTTTCTCGAGCAGAGGCTGCACTTTTTTGAAATCGTTGGCCGGGCGGGCTTCGGTCCAGACCTGGTAGGCGTGGGCTGCGTGTTCGTAATACTCCGCCAGGAAAGCCGGCGGAACTTTGGTGGCCTTATCGTAACTGCGGCGTGTAGCGCGGATCAGGGCCGCGTTGTCATCGTCGTATGGCAGGCTATCCGCGTAAGGTTGCAGGTCGTCGAGCAGTTTGCCAACAGCCGGGTCGATGAATTTTTCCTGGGCAATTCGTCCCAGTATCGCCATCTGCCGTCCGCGGGCGGGGGCGCCGCCAGCCGGCATGTAGGTGGATTGATCCCAGCTCAAAACGGCGCCTGCACTGTTCAGGTCGCCAACTTCTTGCATGCGGGTTTTTAGTTCGTTGAGCTTGTCGTCCGTTTTAACCATTTGCAACTCTCCTGTTTGAGATGAACAAAAATCTAACTCAACACTTTGCGAAGTACCTGAATCAGCGGCGGCAAATCTTCCCTGACCGTTCGCCAGACCACTTTCATGTTGACACCAAAATATTCATGGGTTAGCTTGTTGCGCATACCAGAAATTTCTCGCCAATGCAATTCAGGAATACTGGCACGTACATCTTCTGGAATCTTGCGCGCGGCCTCACCAATAATTTCCAGAGCACGAACCACTGCATAAGATGTCTTTTCATCTTCAAAAAACTGATCTAATTCCATACTGTCCACAAATTCCAATGCTTTTTCGGCATTATCAAGCATGTCTTGCAGATAATCTTCGTGGGCGCGTTTCATACCGCCACCGCTTCGCGCAAAATATTCTTTCCAATCGCCGGTTTGAGCGAATCCTTCATCACCAAATCCACCTTGACGCCCAGGGCATCAGATAGGTCATTTTCTATCCGAATAAAAGTCAGCAGACTGGGTTCTTCCTGAAAAGTAATCAGCAAGTCCAAATCACTGCCAGGTTTTTGTTCCCCGCGCACATAAGAACCGAACACTTCCAGGGATTCCACGCCGTAACGCTCCGCCAGACTCTTTTTTTGCTGGCGAAGAATGGCTAAGAAGGCCATGAGCGAACGATTTGGACTCATGCCTGAATTATACAACACTATAAAAACCCGCACCTGTCTTGCTGACAGGTGCGGGTTTTTGTTTTATCCCAACTGCGCCTTGATCTTTTCGGCGCTCTCTTTGTAGACAGCCAGCTTATCGCGTTCCTTCTGGACGAGTTGGGCTGGGGCCTTGTTGGCAAAATCTGAACCGAGCAGTTTCTCAAGCCGCTCGATGTGCGATTCGGCTTCGGCCAGTTCTTTGCCCAGGCGGGCGCGTTCCTCTTCGGGGTCGACCAGCGCGGCCAGGGGCAGGAAGATTTCCACGGAACCAGCCACCAGCGCCACGTGACCTTCGGGTTTTGAATCCAGAGATTCGAGAATGGAGAGTCGCGATTCGTCCAAATTCGAGAGAGCCGCCACAACCCTGGCCTCCTGCTTGATCAATCCGCTGGCGTCGACCACGATCGCGGCCAGCTTCAGCCCGGGTTTGACGTTCTTCTCGGCGCGCAGGTTGCGGATGGCGCGCACCACTTCCTGGATCTGCCCAAAGCTGGCGATCTTGGATTCTTCCCAGCTTTCCTCGGCCCGGATATCAGGCCACCGCGCCACCATCAGCACCTGGGGCCAATCGGCTACGAGTTCGGCCAGCGCCGATTGTTGGGTGGCTTTGCGCAGGTGCCCCCAGATTTCTTCGGTGACAAAGGGCATGAAGGGGTGCAGCAGGCGCAGCGACAGGTCGAACACACGCAGCAGGGTTTCGGCGGTGCGTTGGGCGCGGGGGCCGCCTTCGTTCAACTGCTGCTTGGCAATCTCAAGATACCAGTCGGCGAAATCGCTCCATAGGAAGTCGTAGAGCATTTGCCCGGCCTGACCGTACTGGAAGTTTTGGAACATGCGCTCCACGTCGCGCACCAGGTTTTGCAGGCGCGCCCAAATCCACGAGTCGGCCAAAGTCCAACCCACACCCCCGTCCCCTCTCCCTTCAAGGGAAAGGGGAGCCGAAGGCGGGGTTATGGTTGTGATGGCATTGATCACCAGCCGGCCCACATTCCACAGTTTGTTGGCGAAGTTGCGGTTGGCTTCCACTTTTTTCAGACTCAGATTGGTATCCTTGCCGGGAGTGGAGCCGACCAGCAGGGTGAAGCGTAGCGCGTCGGTGCCCAACTCGTCCATGACGATGATCGGGTCGACCACGTTGCCCTTGGTCTTCGACATTTTTTGTCCGTGCTCGTCGCGCACCAGGCCGTGCAGGTAAACGGTGTGGAAGGGGGCTTCCTCGGTGAACTCCAGGCCGCTCATGATCATGCGCGCCACCCAGAAGAACAGAATGTCGTAGCCGGTTTCCATGTAGGATGTCGGGTAGAAATACTTCAGGTCGGGGGTCTGTTCCGGCCAGCCGAGCGTCGAGAAAGGCCACAGACCGGACGAGAACCAGGTATCCAGCACATCCGGGTCCTGTTCGATTTTAGTCGAGCCGCAGTGGGCGCAGGCGGTCGGGTCCTGGCGGGTGCAGGTCTGCTGGCCGCAATCGGCGCAATACCAGACCGGGATGCGGTGTCCCCACCACAACTGGCGGCTGATGCACCAATCCTGAATGTTCTCGAGCCAGTTGAAATAAACTTTCTCGAAATGTTCCGGCACGATCTTAATGTCGCCATTTTTAACGGCGGTCAGCCCTTTTTCGGCCTGATCCTGGATTTTTACGAACCATTGTTCCGAGATCATCGGCTCGATGATCTCGCCGCCGCGTTCCGAGCGCGGCACGTTCAGGGTGTAAGGTTCTTCCTTGATGACCAAACCGGCGGATTTCATATCGGCCCATAGCTTTTTGCGGGCCTCGAAGCGATCCATGCCCGAATACGGACCGCCGTTCTCGTTGACCCGGGCGTCTTTATCCAGCATCGAAATCATTGCCAACCCGTGACGGTGACCGATCTCATAGTCATTGGGATCGTGGCCGGGAGTGATCTTCAACGCCCCTGTGCCGAAGTCGCGCGCCACGTATTCATCTGCGATGACCGGGATCTCGCGCCCAAGCATCGGCACGATCACCATTTTGCCGATATATTTCTGGTAGCGTTCATCTTCCGGGTGGACGGCCACGGCCGTATCGCCGATGATCGTCTCGGGGCGGGTGGTGGCAACCGGGATGTATTCACCTGCCCCCGTAGCGGGGCCCGAACCGGCCAGCATGTACTTGAAATAGTAGAGCGTGCCGGGTTCTTCGGAATAGATCACTTCCAGGTCGGAGACGGCGGTTTTCAGGCCGGGGCTCCAGTTGATCAGGCGCGGGCCGCGGTAGATTTTCCCGGCCTCGTACAGGCGCACAAAGGCTTCGCGCACAGCCCGTGAAAGACCCTCGTCCATGGTGAAGCGTTCACGTGTCCAGTCGCAGGAGGCGCCCAGGCGGCGGATCTGGCTGGTGATGTGGTTGGCGTATTTGTGTTTCCACTCCCAGGTGCGGCGCAGGAACTCTTCGCGCCCCACCGCCTCGCGGGAGGTGCCTTCCTTATTGAGCATTTTTTCCACCATTAGCTGGGTGGCGATCCCGGCGTGGTCGGTGCCCGGCACCCACAGCGTGGAATAGCCTTTCATGCGGTGGTAACGGATCATTAAATCTTCAAGGCTGACGAAGATGGCGTGACCGGTGTGCAGTTCACCTGTCACATTCGGCGGCGGGATGGAGATCACAAACGGTTTGACCGAGGGGTCAAAATCGGGTTTATTGGGGTCATTGTACGGCTGGAAGTAGCCGCCGGTTTCCCACATTTCGTAGATGCGGCGCTCGGTGTCTTTAAAATCGTAGGCTTTGGGTAATTCGTAGATGCTCATTCTTGCTCCATAATCAAAATCTTCAGATCTCTAGTTAAATTTACCGGGCAGGCGCAATGCCCACCCAATTAAGTTCAATATTTTCGCGTGTACCCAGGCGCTCAAAAAGTTCGCCCGCATGCTGCTGGATGTGCCGGATGTTGTAAAGCTGGAGTTCCAGCTTGTTGAACGGCAGCCAGTGGAAGCCTGATTCCGCTTCCAGATCGAGTTGCGGAACGCGTTCCCTGACCTGGTTCTGGACAAAAGCCAGGTACTCGAGCACTTCTGCCTGTGTGAATGGTTCGCCAGTATCGGGATCGTGATGCTTTTCCCAGGGCTGGAAATGCTTTTCTGTATCCTGCAAATACAGGTGTGCATAAAAGAGCGCATGGTAGGCCTTGTTCCAGAATTTATCCCTGTCGCCCGGAGCATCCCAAATGGGGTCCGGGCATTTAACAATGACCTGTTCGAGCATTGCCAATGCCGCCAAAAATTGCGATTGGATACTGTTTTGGATGTCCATAACGTCATCTGGCTCCGTAAAACAAAAATACTTCCGTCCATAGGAGGACGAAAGTATAAAACTTCCGCGGTACCACCTCGATTCGTCCTTTGCCTGGGCTCAGGACGCTCTTATGGCCGGCTGTCACCGACCTGCGCGCTAACGGGCGCTCCCGTGCTGTTCTACTGACCGAATGGTTTTCTTCAGCAAAATTAATTCGGGCGACGTTCAGTGGTGGGGACCTGTGGAAGCTTTCAGCCTGGGTCTCGATAAATTCGACCGCTGGCTTCCTTTTCTGTCAGTATTCCGTCCACTTACTCATCCAGAACAACAAAATTATAACCGAAAATGCCAGTTAAGTGAATCAAGGGAAGTCTAAACCGCCTAATGTCCAAGGTGGGCTTTGCGCTTCAGGGGAAAAGACAGCTTATAGTTGAGTTATCATTTTGAATTCACAATCGTGCCGTGTTCAGGCAAGTTGCGCCGCTCTTCGCCCGCCACCAGGGAAACATACGGGGTTGTCCAGCGGAAAATCCACTTGGCGTCTTCCGGTGAGACATTGACACAGCCATGTGACCACGGCTCACCATAGCCATTATGCCAGTGCGCCCCGTGGATAGCAACGCCTCCCTGGATGTAAGTACACCAGGGAACAGCCGGGGTCGAGTATCCTGCCGACTCGCTGCCGGCTGTCATATTTTTTGAGATGATTTTCCAGTGGGTGAGCAAAGTTCCTGCCGGGGTAGCGTACTCGTCCGTCGCCAGTCCGGTGGCCGGGTCGCGCAGTTTTCCGCTGGAAACGCGGCAAAAATATACTTCACGGCTGCCCTCATAGCAAGCCAGGGTCTGCTGCTCCAAATTCAACGAAATGGTCTTTTCCTTCGGGTCCACATCCGGGCTGATCGTGGCAACATCAGCCTCTGTCAGCACCTTGAAGCCTGCCCCGTCTCCCCAGTAAAACTCACCATACGAGCCGCCATACCCGTAGCCGCGCCCGTTGGCATCTTCATTCCAACGGTATTCCACAAAGCCATTGCCGGTGCGGATTTTGTCCATCCAGGCCACCTGCCCGTAATACAGGCGCGGTGGAAAGTTGTAGGCGATGTGATCCAACAGCCATGGCGAGGCAATTGCGCCCTCGTGCGCCAGATCGACATAAGGGACGGTTACTTCGGCCCAAAAGCCAGGCTGACCGGCGGGCAGTTCTGTAATGGGAGTATTTGGCAGGTTGCGTGTCGGCTGGACGGCCGAGCCGTAAACATAGCCCTGAGGCGTTTCGATGTAGCGCTGGTTGGACAAGCCTCCGATTACATTGCCGACCACCTCGCATTCCCACTCCAGCAGCGTATCCGCTTCCAGTTTGGCAATCGATGTATCAGATGCATTTGTTGGCCGGCTTCTCAGGTCGATACCCGTATCGACCACACGCCCGATAATGGCGCTGCCCGGGAATTGAGCCAGCCGCTTGGGGCTTGAAAAATATTCGAGATCGAGCAGTTTGTAAGGGCTGAACGCCAGCGCTCCCAGCCCAAGCCCGGCCAGTTTCAGAAAATCCCGCCGTGATAATGTTCTCTTCATCTAAACACCTTTTTGTAGCTCTTCAATAATATTTTGCAAGCATACCCGCAAACAAAACCAGCGTCAACATTGCGATACTTTTATGGATAATTCTACTCTAAATAACATCGCCAAACCCGCAGCGGGCCGGGCAAAACGCGGCGCAAAAGCCCATTCGCATGGTATATTCGCGCCATGCGAATTCTTTTCGTGGCCGATGGCCGCTCACCGATTGCCCTCAACTGGCTTCGCTACTGGCTCGAACGCGGCGACGAAGTCTTCCTGGCATCAACCTTTGCCTGCAAAATAGACCTGCCGCTGGCTGGATTAAGGATTGTGCCGGTCGCCTTTAGCGGGACGAAATCCGCCCCCCGGCCCGGTTCCGTCAAAAAGGGCGGGCTGTGGGGCGCGCGCAGCCTCGGCCTGCGGACCGTCATTCGGCAGCTTCTCGGCCCGCTGACCATTCCGCGCGCCGCCCCGGCCTTGCGCCGTTTCGTCGAAGAAGCCCAACCCGATCTGGTTCACGCCCTGCGCATTCCCTACGAGGGCATGCTGGCCGCTGACGCCCTGGCCGCCTCCCCCATCCCGCTGCTGATTTCCGTTTGGGGCAACGACTTCACCCTGCATGCCCCCGCCACCCCGCTGATGCGTCACTACACAACCTGGGCCTTGCACGTTGCTGACGCCCTGCACGCCGACTGCCAGCGCGACGTTCGCCTGGCGCGCGAGTGGGGATTCGCGCCCGAAAAACCGACCCTGGTCACACCCGGCAACGGCGGCATTCGGACAGATTTGTTTTATCCGCCCCAAGCGCTGCAAAGTGAGCCGCTGGTTATCAACCCGCGCGGATTCCGCGCCTACGTCCGCAACGACACCTTTTTCAAAGCCATCCCGCTGGTGCTGGCCGCGAAACCCGAGGCGCGCTTCCTGTGCGCTTCGATGGCCGGGGAATCACAGGCCGAAAAATGGATTCGAGACCTCGGCATCGGCTCGGCAGTCGAATTGCTCGCGCCCATGCCCCACGCCGAAATGGCAGACCTTTTCCGCCGCGCCAGCCTGGTGGTTTCGCCCGCCATCCACGACGGCACGCCCAACTCCCTGCTCGAAGCCCTGGCCTGCGGCTGTTTCCCAATCGCCGGCGATCTTGAATCGATCCGCGAGTGGATTACGCCCGAAGTCAACGGCCTGCTGGTTGACCCCGGCGACCCGGCCGCCCTGGCCGCCGCCATCCTGCGCGGATTGAACGACCCCGCCCTGCGCCAGCGCGCAGCCCAGGCCAACGCCAAAATCATCGCCGAACGCGCCGAATACAACGCCAACATGCAAAAAGCGGCAGGCTTTTATAAAACCATCACGGACTCCAAAGTCTGCTGAAATATGTGGAAGAATTTCTATCCCGGTTTTATGCCGGGTGGGAAGGGAATGCGTAAGAAAACATGAAGACAAAATCAACCTGCTGGCTCATCTCTTTACTTCTAATCGAGTTGTTGGCAGGCTGCGCGAACCCGCCCACGGCGGGCGTCTTGCCCACTGTTGGCGCGACAGGGATGCCGGAAAATCCCCTTTTACCAGCGACGGTTACTGTTCCAGCCCCTACGTCTACGCTATTGGTAACCGACGTCTTGACTGCGACGCCCGCCGATCAACCAAATATCATCCGGGAATGTCTGGAAATCTCCACAGACCTGGGCAAACTTAATGGGAAAAATTACGGCAAAATCATATTTAATCGGGACTCGTCAACACCCGTTCTTCATACCAAACTGAAAGCTCCTTATGTATATGAATTAGGAACCAATCAAAAAAAGAACATAGATCCGCCCAAAGCCGATGCACCCTTGGTTTATATCATTGCAGATAATAGTTTTTTTGTTTCACTTGATAGAACCATGTTTGTGTACCATGTATTCAACGATGAAAATAATGATAAATTACTTGTTGTTGCAGATCGAAATGGGGAGACCCTTGCCACGCACTTAATCGGGCCTTTTTATATAAGGAACTGGGTAAAAGGTAGCTGGGTGATTCTTTCCAATTATGAAGGTGAAATAAGCTCTTTCAACCCATATACACTAGAAACAAAGGGTTTTCGCGATGATTTTCCCAATCGTTACCAACCAATAGATATTGGCCGAGGGCTTTACGGTGAGGTTCACTATGATCCATCCCTGACCAAAGCCTTATATTTTGTCAGGGAAAGCCAGTCTGATCAGGTCCGTTATTACATAGTGATATGGGATACCCTGAATGAAAAAGAAATTGCTCGCTATCCAATTCTTCCCTTAATGGACCGATATTCCCTTGTAGATTGGTCACTGGATGGGCAGGAGGCGATTTTTTTTGATGGTTCTCTGGTTAGCCTGCATATAAATGGAGAAGTGGAAACTTTACTTGCAAACGGTTCGCCATCGTTTTCTTTATCTCCTGATGGCAAGAAGCTCGCTTTCTGGTTGACCGATCAGGATTGGAAAAATTGGAGTTTATCCGTTTTTGACCGAGAAACTAAAACCATCACAGATTATTGTATTAAAAGCGTGTACTTCCCTGCGTATCCCCCTCTCTGGTCACCTGATAGTCAAAACTTGGTGGTTTACCCATCTGATGACGAGGATAATACAGAAGCAATCTTAATTGATCGGGAACAGGGTTTTGCCGTCCAAATTGCAGAAAATGCAAAACCCGTGGGCTGGTTAAGGTAATCCATGGCATCACGGCCGATATCTTTGCAGGATTCTGATACTGGTTCGTTGCTCAACCTGGCAGCGCAATAACCAACGCAACCAGTACCATCACCCTGGCATGGATGTATGTACCCTATGGGGTCGTCACCGCCGCCAGTGGCCCCTCCGCCGGTTTTTATTTATCCCATCTTCCTTGACACTCTCTCCCCCTGGCGTATAATTCCCCCCAAGCAAAAACAAGCCCGGAGAAATTTCCGCAATCCATTTTCCAGAGAGCCGTCGGTCGGTGTGAGGCGGCAAATGGACTGAAGAAGATTCCGCTCCGGCCTCCTGAAAAGGATAGTTGCTCTTGCAGGGCTGTGGCGCAAATTGTCAATTTGCATCACATCGTAAAAGAGCCGGGTTCGCCCGTTAGCGCGCAGACCAAAGACACCCCCTCCGTCCCTTCGGGACACCTCCCCCATTTTCGTAGAAAATGGGGGAGGCCGGGTGGGGGCGTGAAAGCAGGTGGCACCACGAGCGCCCCCTCGTCCTGCTGACGAGTTGGGGCGATTCTATTAATAACCCTGGAGGTGCACTCATGCTCGACATCAATCTCATTCGTGAAAACCCGGACCTGGTCCGCAAAGCCTTGCGCGACCGGCAAGACAACCCGGCCCCGGTCGATTCCATCCTGCAATTGGATGAAAAACGCCGCGCCCTGCTGGTCGAGGCCGAAGCGCTCAAGGCCGAACGCAACGCAGTCTCGAAAGAGATCAGCAAGATGAAAGACCCTGCTGAGCGTCAGGCCAAAATCGAGGCCATGCGCCTGGTCGGCGAAAAAATCGCCGGGTTTGACAGTCAGGTGGCCGAAGTCGAGGCCGAACTGGAGGCGCTTACCTCCACCCTGCCCAATATTCCCGACGAACGCACCCCCTATGGCGTCGATGACAATGAAAACGTGGTCATCAAAACCGTCGGCGAACCGAAAAAGTTCGACTTTGCCCCCAAACCACACTGGGAACTTGGCCCGGCGCTGGGCATCATCGACTTTGAGCGCGGCACCAAGATCACCGGCTCGCGCTTTTACACCCTGAGCGGGGCCGGCGCGCGCCTGCAGCGCGCCCTGATCGCCTGGATGCTCGATCTGCACACCCGCGGGCAGGGCTATCGCGAACAATACCTGCCCTTCATGGTCAAAACCGCCACCGTTTATGGCGCGGGTCAGTTGCCCAAGTTCGCCGACAATCTCTACAAAGATCACCAGGAAGACCTGTACTTCGTCCCGACCGCTGAAATCCCGCTGACCGGCCTGCACATGGACGAGATCCTCGACGAAGCCAGCCTGCCGCGTATGTACACGGCCTACACCCCCTGCTTCCGCCGCGAAAAAATGAGCGCCGGGCGCGATGTGCGCGGCATCAAACGCGGCCACCAGTTCGACAAGGTTGAAATGTACATCTACTGCAAGCCCGAAGACTCGGAAGCCCTGCACCAGAAAATGGTTCAGGATGCCGAAGCGACCTGCGCCGGGCTGGGGCTGACCTATCGCGTCAAGCGGCTTTGCACCGGCGACCTCGGTTTCGGCGCAACCCTGACCTACGACCTCGAAGTCTGGGCCCCCGGCTGTGACGAGTGGCTGGAAGTTTCCTCGGTCTCGAACGATACCGATTTCCAATCACGGCGCGCCAATATCAAATATCGCCCCGCAGACGGCGGCAAAACCCGCCTGCTGCACACCCTGAACGGTTCCGGACTCGGTCTGCCCCGCACCCTGATCGCCGTTATGGAAAATTACCAGCAGGCGGACGGCTCGATCGTCGTCCCCGAGGTTTTGCGCCCGTGGATGGGCGGCATCGAGATCATCGAGCCGTAATCTCTGATTTTGCAACCAACGGAACACGCCTGCGTTATACCCGTTACCGTCACAAGTTTTGCGCCTGGAAGAAAAGTGCAACTTGCGATTGCGGGCATTATATAATGCGTGTTCCGTTCTTTATTTAAGGAGTACCTATGCTGGATTGGTCATTGCTTGGCTTTGCCTTCATCAAAGGGGTAACTTTTGTCTTCATGCTGATCGGTCTGGGCGGGTTGATCATCCCCATCTTTCCCGGCATTATCATCATCTGGCTTTCGGCATTGATCTATGCGGTCATCTCGACCCTGGCCGGGACGATGAGCGGCTGGGACTGGTTCCTGTTCGCCTTGATCACCATCCTGGGCGTGTTTGGCACGGTGGTCGATAACATCATCCTGGCAGCCAAACTGCGCCAGACCGGCACTCCCTGGAAATCGATCATCATTGCCTATGTGGTTGGGCTGGTTGTCAGCCTGTTCTTTACCCCGCTGATTGGCCTGCTTATCACTCCCGTGGCGCTTTACCTGGTCGAATATCGCCGTCTACAAGATCGTCCGCTGGCATTTGAATCAACCAAGGCCTTTCTGATCGGCTTTGGCTGGACTTTCCTGGCCCTGTTTGCCATCGGTGGGACAATGGTTGGATTGTGGTTATTATGGGTCTTGTTATAATCCTGACAAGGAAATACAAAGCATGCCATCCAAACCAAACACCCAGGGTAACGGAATAACCCAGCGTCTTGCGCGATTTTCGAGCGAACTTGTCATCCCGCGCCATATCGACATCTGGATGCCGCCCGGCTACCACGAAGACGATCAGCGTTACCCGGTCATTTACATGCACGACGGCCAAAACCTGTTCGACCCGGCCCTGGCCTATGGCAATGTCGACTGGGCCGTCGATGAGGCCATCAGCCGCCTGATCGCCACCCGAGGCCTGCACGGCGCGATCGTGGTTGGCATCTGGAACAGCGAGTTTCGTTGGCAGGAATACATGCCCGCCAAACCGCTGAAAGGCCCGGCCATGAAACAGATCAGCGCCGATTTCGCCGATTCTGCCGGCGGCCCCTCGATTGCAGATGCCTATCTCAAGTTCATCGTCAGCGAACTAAAACCCTATATCGACGCGCATTTCCGCACCCTGCCTGACCAGCCCAACACTTTTATCATGGGTTCCAGCATGGGCGCCCTGGTTTCGCTCTACGCCGTCAGCGAATATCCCGATGTTTTCGGCGGCGCGGGCTGCATCTCGCCCCATTGGCCCGTCGGCGGCGATTTGCTCGTCGATGCCATGTCTGCCAGCTTGCCCGGCCCGGCCAATCACAAATTATATTTTGACTTTGGCACCCAAACCCTCGACGAAACCTACGAACCCTTCCAGCGCCGCATGGACGAACATCTGCGCCGGGCTGGCTACGAAGAAGGTCGCAACTGGGTCACCCGCAAATTCGAAGGCGCTGAACATTCCGAACGATTCTGGCGCGAGCGGGTCGATATTCCGCTGGCCTTCCTGCTGGCATCAGAATAGCCATCCAAAGATGAATCAAAGACGGTCTTCACCTGCGAAGACCGTCTTTTTGTTTTATTATTTTTCGCTGCAAAAATCCCCGACTTCCACATTGTCCAGGGCGCGGCGCAGGTCGGCGGAATTCAGGATGATGCCGGTGTTGGGCTGACCCGAGCCGATCGAGATTTCTTCATGGATGAAAACCCCGCGATCCGCCAGCACCCGCAGCCGGGTCGCCGTTGCGATCGGCGAAACCGTCCCGATGCGGTAGCCGGTCGCGGCCAGCACCTCCTCGTCAGAGGCCATGCTGACCCGCTTTTGTCCGAGATACTCCCGGAGCGCCGGCCACGAGATTTGAGCGGGACCCGCCATCAGCACCATCACAAATTCCCCGGATCGGATGCGAAAAACGATGCTGCGCACCACCTGCCCCGGAGTCTGTCCGCGTTCGGCGGCGGCCTGCTCGAGCGAAGTCACCTGTCCGGTGTGGACAAATTCTCGGTGCGGAATGCCTGCTTCCTGTAAAATTTGCGAAACCGGTGTCATGGCGCGAATATACCACGAAAAACTTTGACATCTCTTCGCGATTGGCGTATAGTAAAAGTATCATAATTCCACGGGAGGCTGCTATGTTCGCTGTTCGTATTTTTGAAGCAGGCGCAGAAGAAACCGGCCTGGGCTGGTTGGTTTGGGTTGCGCTGGCCGTATTTTTTGTTGATGGTTTTTCTGGGCTGGCTGGTGGTCAGCAAAGGCTGGCTCAAAAAAGAAGAAGAACCAGTGGTTGAAACACATTCCCACGCAGGGCACGGCACTGTCCATGCCGAACCTATCGCTGTCGATAACCTGGTCAGCCTGGAAGGGATCGGCCCAAAAGTCGCCCAATTGCTGGCAGGCATCGGCATCACCTCCTTCGCCGGGTTGGCCGAAGCCGACCTGGGCAAGCTGCGCAAAGTTTTGGATGGTGCAGGCTATAAATACATGGAGCCTGCCGGCTGGGTGGACCAGGCCAAACTGGCCGCCAAAGGCGATGCAGAGGGTCTAAAAAAACTACAGGAAACATTAAAAGGCGGCCGCAAAATAGGCTAATCGACCCGGTTGCACAAAAACACATCAACAGGCGGACAGGGAAATAGGATTTCCTATTTCCCTGTTTGATTCTGCTGTCCGGCCAGGTAATCGCTATAGCCGCCCAGATGACCGATCAGTTGACCGTCTTCGATGGTCAGGATGCGATCGACAGTGCGGTCGAGGAAGTAGCGGTCGTGCGAAATAACCAGCACCGTGCCAACAAAT
This sequence comes from Anaerolineae bacterium, assembly GCA_022013685.1. GTDB lineage: Bacteria > Chloroflexota > Anaerolineae > Anaerolineales > Villigracilaceae > UBA8950. The sequence continues at coordinate 6,457 of JAKLPV010000106.1, read as the reverse complement.
TCAGAGAGCGAGTTTTCGAGCACTTCGGCCGAGGCGATGTCGAGGTTGTTGGTCGGCTCATCGAGCAGCAGGAAATTCGCGCCCGAAAGCACCAACAGCGCCAGTTGCAGGCGGCTGCGCTCTCCGCCCGAAAGCTCGCCGATTTTCTGCTGACCTTGCTGGTAGCTAAACAGATAACCCAGCAGGAAAGCCACCGCCCGCGCTTCGCTCATGTTGCCCGCATAGCGCACAGCGTCGATCAGGGTCTGGTTGAAATCAAGGGTTTCGTGCTCCTGGGCATAATAGCCAACCTTGACGCTCGGCCCGATGCGAATTTCACCCGCGTCGGGCATTTCCTTGCCCAGGATCAGGCGCAGCAAAACGGATTTCCCCGACCCGTTGGGACCGATCAACCCGACGCGTTCGCCGTGCCAGAGAGTCTCTTCGACGCCATCCAGAATGCGGCGCGGACGAAAACTCTTGTGCAGGTCGATCAACTCAAGAACTTTGTTCGAACCGCGCCAGCCGCTCAGTTTTAAGTCCATGCGGCGGCGCTCGGTGATCGGCTTGTCCATTTTGTCCATCTTGTCGAGCCGGTTTTGCATGGCTTTGGCGCGCGCGGCAAATTTTTCGTTGTCGTAGATCCGGCCCCACAGCGCCAGGCGCTTGATCGAGGCTTCGATACGGCCAATTTCGCGCTGTTGAACGTGAAAAAGCTCTTCCAGGCGGGCCAGGCGTTCTTCCTTGTCGAGCATGTAGCTGGAATAATCGCCAGTGAAGGTGCTGATCTTGCCATCTTCGATCTCGGCGATATGGGTCACAACCGCGTCGAGCAGGTAGCGGTCATGCGAGACGATGACAACCACGCCGGGGTATTCGCGGATCAGTTTCTCTAGGTAGGTTTTTCCGGGCAGGTCGAGGTGGTTATCGGGTTCGTCAAGCAGCAAAACGGATGGACCTAACAGCAGCAGGCGCGCCAACCCGACCAGTTTCTTCTGTCCGCCGGAGAGCACGCTGAGGGGCTTTTCGAGGTCGCCTTCGGGCAGTCCCAGCCCCAGCAACAGTTGCCGGACGCGGGCCGGATAGCCGTCGCCGCCCAGCGCGGCATATTCTTCGAGCAGCTTCTCGTGGATGGCCAGAGTCCGCTCCAGCGTGTGGGGATTTTCGTAAACGGCGGGCAGGCCCAGGCGCGATTCGACCGTCTCCAGTTCGGCAAGGATCTGCGCCAGACGCGGGTTGCCCTCCAGCGCGGACGAAAGCGCGGTCTGCGACATATCCAGCTCGGGCTGTTGGGGTAAATAGCCAACGCTGACGCCGCGCACGCGGATGACGCCGCCGCCCGGTTCGGGTTCGTACTCGCCGGTCAGCAGTTTGAGCAGGGATGATTTTCCCGCGCCATTCGGGCCGATCAGGCCGATGCGCTGGTCGTGCTGGATTTCCCAGTTGAGTTTACGAAAGATGGCTTTTGCGCCGAGGATGAGAGTGGCGTTGGAGATGCTGATCTGGATCATGGAAGGTCCTTAATGAATAAAAAGCACCGCAGGAGAACTCCTGCGGCGCGGTGGATAACAAATCAAGTGACTTTGGGTCAGGCTTTCCGGGCTACAGGCGTGATTCGAGGAAGCTCGGCGAAGGTAAAGCCACGAAACGATGTTGCGAGAATGGGTTGGGCGAGACGAAAAGCGTAAATCATAGCGCCGGGATTATATCACAAGTGTTTTGAGACGAGAAAAAATAGCCTGTCAATCGAAAAATTTTCCTTGCGGCTTTATGGTGAGTATGCTAAAATGAAATTGTTCTATCAATACCGCACGCACCGAAAAGTGGGCAACCCCCACTTTTCTGCTTGTATGACCATCTGTTTACCTAACCGGGAGTACGTGTAAGATGAAAAACGAGTTTCTGCTGGCTTTCAATGATGTGCTGGAAGAAAAACAATTGCCGAAGGAAGTTATCATCCAGGCGATTGAGTCGGCCATGGTGTCGGCTTATCGTCGGGCGGTGAACGCTTCGAGCGCACAACATGTGGAAGCCAAGTTAGACCCTGAGACCGGTCACGTCGCCATTTATGCCGAGAAAGAAGTTGTCGAGGATACGGTGGATGACCGCACTGAGGTCTTGCTGGAAGATGCGCGGAAAGTTAATCCGCTGACCCAATTGGGCGATATGGTGATCGTCGAGACGACGCCCAAGGATTTTGGCCGCGTTGCCGCTCAGACGGCCCGCCAGGTCATTCAGCAGCGCATCCGCGAGGCCGAGCGCAACGCCCAGATGAGTTACTTCGAGCGCCAGTTGGGTGAAATCGTTAGCGGCGTGGTACAGGCTGTCAATAACCAGGCGATCACCATCGGCCTGGATATGAAGGCCGAAGGGGTGATGCCTGCCAACCAGAAGATTCCCGGTGAGAAATTCCGTGTGCATGAGCGCATTCGCGCGATCATCGCTGAAGTCAAAGACGGCCCGCGCGGCCCGCAGATCGTGCTTTCGCGTGGACATCGCAATTTCTTGCGGCGCTTGCTCGAAACTGAAGTGCCTGAAATTTATCATGGCATTGTCGAAATTCGCGCCATTTCGCGCGAACCTGGTCAGCGCGCCAAGGTGGCTGTCTCGGCAACCCAGGCGGGCGTGGACCCGGTCGGCGCCTGCGTGGGCGTCAAGGGTGTGCGCATCCAGGCAATCGTTAAAGAATTACATGACGAGAAAATTGACATCATCGAGTGGAGTCCCGACCCGGTAACTTATATCCAAAAAGCCATCAGCCCGGCGCGGATTTCAGGCGTGTATCTGAACGAAGCAGAAAAAACCGCCACAGTGGTTGTAATGGAAGACCAGCTCTCACTGGCAATTGGCCGCGATGGGCAGAATGCCCGTCTGGCTGCCAAGCTGACCAACTGGCGTATTGATATCAAATCAGTGGTGGAAGCGGCCTCAGATGCCATTCACCGCATCCAGACCCAGCCCCAGCTGGCGTCGATTGCCGAAGCTGAAGCTGAGAAGATGGTTCAGCTGGCAGAAATTTTGCAGAAAAAAGCTGACAACCGTCCGCTTGCCCCTGAAGAATACAGCATGCTGGCGCAATTTGTCGAGCGCGTTGAACGCCGCATGGTTGACGACCAGAAGGCCGCCGAACAGGCCAGCTTGGATAAATTGAGTGACGTGCGCGCCGAGATCGGCGAACTGGCCTTTGAAAATTCACTGGATGTGCTTGGCCTGCCGGAGCATGTTTTCAACATCCTGACCGAGGCTGATTATCGCACGGCGGGTGATTTGTTGCTGGCCATGAAGGTTAGCCCTGAAAAAGTTTTGAGTCTGGCCGGTATCGGCGCAAAGGCGATCCAGGCCATCGAAAAAGCGGTTGCCGAAGTGAAATTCGAAGCTCCGGCCCCGGTAGTGGAAATTGAAGCGGAAGCGCCAGCCGAGGTGGAAACACCTGCCGAAGTTGTGGCTGAGGCAGTGACAGAGATTGAACCTGCGCCCGTGGAAGACCAGGCAGCGCCCAAGGTCGAAGAGACTCCTGCGGTCGTCGAAGAAGAAACCGAAACGATGTCGTTTGAAGAAATGTTCAAATTGCGTGCCGATGCTGTCCGCCCTGTAGAAGTTGTCGAAGATGATGAAAGCAAGGATAAAAAGAAGGGCAAGAAAGGCAAGAAATCGGTTGTCTTGGAATTTGACGAAGACCGCGGTGAGGTTGTTGGCCGCAAGAAACACAAACGCGGCGATGGCTGGGAAGATGAGTGGTAAATCGAAATCCAGTTTCAAGTTGTTGACTTGGTGCTGAGGTGAGCAAAAAAAAAAGGCAAGCCTGTAAAACATATTCCACAGCGAACTTGCGTTGGTTGTCGCACTGTGCTCGCGAAACGGGTGCTGGTGCGTGTGGTGCGGACGCCGGAGGGGGTACTGGTTGATCCGACCAGTAAATTGGCCGGGCGGGGCGCATACCTGCATAACCAACGTACATGCTGGGAGCGCGGATTGAAAGGAGCGTTGGCAAACGCTTTGAAAACGACCCTGAGCGCTGAAGACCGGCAGAGGTTGGAAGAGTTTATGTCCACCCTGCCGGAAACTACTGCCAGTGAGATGAGTGATTAAACATGTTGTCGTAATGAAGAAATTTTGCTCATGCGACGCGGTTTGACAAGCTCTGCAATGGCGGGATGCAATTTTTTGTTGGAGGTGTCACAATGAGCGAGAAACGTATTGAACTCCCGGCGGGCATATCGGTCCGCGATTTAGCTACAAAATTACAAGTCAGCCCGATTGATATCATCAAGAAGCTGATGGCAAATGGGGTCATGGCAAGCATTAACCAGATGGTCGATTACGATACATCTGCCATCGTGGCAGCCGAATTTGGCTGGGAGGCGGTGGCAGAATCGATGCAGGAAGATGAAGCATCCGAGTCTGGTGAAGTACCGCTCTGGCGGCAGAAGATTGCCAGTGAAAAAGAAGGCGATCTCAAGCTGCGCCCTCCGGTTGTTACCATCTTGGGGCATGTCGATCACGGCAAAACCTCCCTGCTGGATGCCATCCGCCAGACGGATGTGGCAGCCGGTGAAGCGGGTGGTATTACCCAGCACATTGGCGCATATCAGGTGGAGAAAGAAGGCCGCCTGATCACTTTCCTGGATACCCCCGGCCACGCGGCATTTACAGCCATGCGGGCGCGCGGCGCACAGGGTGCAGATATTGTCGTGCTGGTGGTCGCCGCCGATGATGGCGTCATGCCGCAGACCAAAGAAGCGATTGCCCATGCCAAAGCGGCGCGTGTACCGATCATTGTTGCCCTGAATAAGATTGACCGGCCAAACGCTAATCCCGACCGTGTCAAACAGCAGTTGGCCGAACAGGAACTCGTCCCCGATGATTGGGGTGGGAATACAACTGTTGTGCCGGTTTCTGCCAAGCAAAAAACAGGCATAGAAGACCTGCTGACGGCTATTCTGCTGGTTGCAGATGCGGTTGAAATTCGCGCCAACCCGGCGGGCAAGGTCATGGGTACGATCATTGAGGCCCAACTGGACAAAGCCAAAGGCGTCATGGCGACCCTGTTGGTGCAGAATGGCACGCTCAAGAATGGCGATGTTGTCGTTGCCGGAACAGCGCACGGGCGTTTGAAAGCGATGTTCGATTATCGCAGCAAGCCAATTGCAAAAGCCGGGCCAGCCACGCCAGTGCGGGTGATGGGCATGGCAGAAGTACCCTCGGCGGGCGACATCTTTGAAGTTTATCCGAATGAAAAAACAGCCCGTGATGCCGTCTCCAAGCGCCAGGAAGCCCTGAAAGAGCAAATGGTTTCGTCGAAGCTGTCTCTTGAAGATTTGTTCGCAAAATTCAAGGCTGGCGAAATCATGGAACTGCGTCTGATCATTAAAGCCGACGTTCAGGGTTCGCTCGAGCCGGTGATGAAGGAAGTCAACAATCTGTCTTCGGGTGATATTGCCATCAAGGTCATCTATGCTGAAACCGGCAATATCGGCGAAAACGATGTCATGCTGGCTTCGGCCTCGAAAGCGATTATTGTAGGCTTTAACGTGCAAGCCGATGTTTCAGCGCGACGCCTGGCCGAAGCAGAAGGTGTCTCGATCCGTCTCTACGATATCATCTATCGCCTGACCGAAGACATCGAGAAGGCGCTCAAGGGTATGCTCCAGCCGGAGTTCACAGAAAAAGTTATCGGCAAAGCCAATGTGCTGGCGGTTTTCCCGGTTTCGAAGATCGGTAAAATTGCAGGCTGCCGCGTAGTCGATGGTGAAATCCGACGTAATGGCAAAGTCCGCATGTTTCGTGGAACCGACCTCGTCTATCAAGGTGAAATCTCATCGCTCAAGCACGAAAAAGATGATGTGCGTGAAGTGCGTCATGGTTTTGAGTGTGGCATTAACCTGAAAAACTTCAATGATATTGAAGTGGGCGATGTCATTGAGTGCTACACACTCGAAAAATCAGTGTAAGTTTTTTGTTGAAAGTAGAAGGAAAAAATGCCATCTGGAGTTCGTTTACAGCGCATTTCTGACCGTATCCGCCAGGAGATCTCGGAAATGCTTCTCAAACAAATCAACGACCCGCGCCTGGCTCATATTTTTGTGACTGATGTGACCGTTGACCGTGAATTGGCTTACGCCAACATCTACGTCTCGGCGGTGGAGGGAGCCTCGCGCTCAAAGGAAATTCTTGAGGGGTTGGAAAGCGCCAGTGGATTTTTGCGGCGCGAATTGTCGGCGCGCGTCGAGCTGCGCGCTTTTCCGCGCCTGCGCTTTCACTGGGATCCAACGCCTGAAAACGCCGCACACATGGAAGATCTGTTCAAAAAGATAAAAGAAGAAGAAGAAAAGAAGTAAAAAACGGGGATGCTGCTGTCTTGGGATGGCACATCCCGATTTGTTTTTGGAGGCAAATGATCGCTGACATACACCAGATTGTGCGCGAGAAACTGGCGGCTGCAAAGAATATTCTGATCGTTTCGCATGTCCGCGCCGAT
>JAKLPV010000105.1 GCA_022013685.1 Anaerolineae bacterium | reverse complement strand
TGTGTTCTCCAGCCCGGCCTTATCTCGGGCAATCAGGGTCAGGCTGTGCTGCCCGTCTGTAAGCGTCAGCGGCGCGCTATAAACCAGGGCCGGGCCGCCGCCTGTACTGAGCGAAGCCGAAGTGTTCAACGCGTACGTAAAACTATCGATGCCGGAACCAGGTGTCGGGTCTGAACTGGTCGCGGTCAGGGTCACCGTTGAAGTGTACCAGCCATTCGTCCCGCTTGTCCCGCTCACGCTGCCGCTGATCAGCGGCGCACGGGTATCCACCGAAATGCTGCGCGTCTCCTGCGTTACCCAGCCAGCGTTGTCTTCGGCCCAGAAGATCAGGGTGTGGCTGCCATCTGCCAAAACGAGCGGGGATGTGTAAGCAGTCCATACGCTGTTGTTGAGCGAATATTCGAGCGCAGCCACATCGGAGGTGGCATCCTGGGCCGAGGCGCTGATTTCAGCCTGCGAGATATACCAGCCACTGCTGCCGCTTGTGCCACTCTGGGCGATTGCCAGGGTCGGGGCGACGCTATCCACTTTGGCGGGGATCTGCTCCGAGAGGGCCGTGTTCCCGGCCAGGTCGCTGGCGCGCACTTGCAAGGTCTGGATGCCATCTGGAATGGCAAATGTTCCCGCGAAAGAAACCCAACTGGCGCAGTTGAGCGAGTAGGCCAGGCCATCCAGGCCAGATGCAAGGATCGATGCTCCACCCGAGTTCGTCGAAGGGTCGCTGGCGCTGGCGTTCAGGTTCGCCGATTTGTACCAGCCGTTGCTGCCATTGGTGCCGCTTAGTCCGGTGCTCAGGGCTGGGGGCTGGCTGTCCAGGTACAGGCTGCTTGATCCTTTCAGCGAGGTGTCTGCAAAGGAAGAGTGCGCCCAATATTCAAAAGTATTCAGACCTTCGACCGCCGGAATGGTTGCTGGGTTGCCGGTCTGGGCAAAGCTCTCACCATTGCGGATGCCTTCAATGGCGGTAATTTCGAAACCTGGCACCGGTTCGAAACCGGTCAGTTGCAGGCCCGCTCCGCCCCGGCACCAGCCGTTTTGCCCAGGCAGGCTGCACTGCGCCTGGGCGCTGATCTCGGCGGGGGGATAGGTGATGGTGGTTTCTTCCAGGCTCTCGGATCGAGACCAATATGGATTGGCTTTGGCACCTTGATAACACGCAGAAGCATGGTTTGGATAATCTTGCCAGGGCTTGCTTTCATTCGAACAGGACCAGTCGCGTACTTGGTGGTAACGCCAATCGCCTTTAGCCGGTATATATTGGCATTCCCATAAAACGATCTTGCAAACACTGACCCAGTCCTTGACCGTACGGTTTGGTCCAGTGTATACGTACCAGGCAGCGCCGAGGCCAGTCAAGACTGCCAGCGCTGCTATCAAAAATATCCGGGTTTGGTGTGTGAAAAAGTGCTTCATAATATCCCTGCCTTATAGAAGTAATGGGTTAAAGTATAGACAGGTTGGGGAGAGAGTCAAGTGAGTTTTGTCACCATTATGAGGCAGATCAGCTTTAAACCAAAAACCGCCTGTTACGGCGGTTCTCTTGTGCCCCCACGGGAATTCGAATCCCGGTTTGAGCCTTGAGAGGGCTCCGTCCTGGGCCACTAGACGATGGGGGCTTGTCCCTGTAGGTTTGGGCAGGGGCGTCTTGAGCGGGCTGTATTTTATCACCGCATTCACATGAAGTCAACAAAATGTGATTTAATGGTTGCCATGCCACCCATCACCCGTCTGCTTGAAAAAGCCCTTTCGCCTCGCGCACACCTGTTGGACGAAAAGCATCAATCTGCCCTGCGACTGTTCAACGGATTCACCGAAGGCGACCCCGACCTGGTGGTCGACCTGTATGCCCGCACCCTGGTCTTCAATAATTATGCCGAAGTGCCCATTCTCGGCATCTCGGCCATCCGCGAGGCGCAGGCTTTCTACCTTGAAAAATTGCCCTGGGTACAAGTCATCGTGCTCAAAACCCGCCACGGCGCCACCCGCCAGGAAAAACAAGGCCTGCTGCTGCACGGCCTGACCCCCGACCGCAAGGTCCGCGAAAACGGAGTCTGGTACGCCATCGACCTGACCATGAACCGCGATGCCAGCCTGTATCTCGACACCCGCAACCTGCGAACCTGGTTAAAGGAAAACATGGCCGGCAAAAGCGTACTCAACGCCTTCGCCTACACCGGCAGCCTGGGTGTGGCCGCCATGGCCGGGAATGCCGCGCGCGTTGTCCAACTCGACCGCAATCGCGATTTTCTCAACCTGGGAAAGGCTTCGTACACCCTGAACGGCTTCCCGATCGTCAAAAGCGACTTTGTCAACGCCGATTTCTTCCCGGCGGTCAGCCGCTTCAAGCGCGAAAACCAGACCTTCGACTGCGTGCTGCTCGACCCGCCTTTTTTCTCATCCACAGCCAAGGGCCGCGTCGATCTGGAAAACGACCCGGCCCGACTGATCAACAAAGCCCGCCCTCTGGTCAAGAGCGGCGGATGGTTGGTGGTCATCAACAACGCCCTTTTCGTCAGCGGGGCTGATTTTATGGAACTTTTGGACTCGCTCTGCCTGGACGGCTTCGTTTCCATCGAGCAGTTGGTTCCGGTTCCCGAAGATTTCTGCGGTCTCCCCGCCAGCCGGGTTGCAGGCCATCCGACCGACCCGACCCCCTTCAACCATCCGACCAAGATCGCCATCCTGCGCATTAAACACGCGGAAAGACAGTAAACAACGCTATGACTCTCATTCTTATTCGAGGCGGGGGCGACCTGGCAAGCGGAGTCGCCCTGCGCTTGCACCGCGCCGGTTTCCCGGTGCTGATCAGCGAACTCGAACAACCCCTGGCCGTCCGTCGCGCGGTTTCTTTCTGCGAAGCAGTCTACGAAGGCCAATGCCAGGTCGAAGGCGTTATCGCGAAACGGGTCGAAACCCGCCAACAGATGGAAAACGCCCTCGAAACCGACAAAATCCCCGTTATCGTTGACCCCGAGCTCAAAGCCCTTTCAACCTTCAACCCTTCGACAGACTCAGGGCAGCGCCTTCAACTTTCAGCCGTTATCGATGCGCGCCTGCTCAAACGCCCGCCGGAACTGTTGACACTTTCCACGCCACTGCTGATCGGCCTCGGCCCGGGCTTTGTCGCAGGCAAAAACTGCCAGGCCCTGATCGAGACCCAGCGCGGCCACACCCTCGGACGAGTGTTGTGGCGCGGCGCAAGTAACCCCGACAGCGGCCAGCCCGACGGCGACCCGGGCCGCGTCCTGCGCTCCCCGGTAGGTGGCTTGCTTATTGGCTACGCGCAAATCGGAGAACATATCGAACCAGGCCAAATCATCGCCGAGGTTGCCGGTCAGCCGATCTGCGCCCCGTTTGCCGGTGTGCTGCGCGGGCTGATCCGCCCAGGGCTGGTTGTTTCACACGGCCTGAAAGTCGGCGATCTGGATGCGCGCGACAAACGCGAATACTGTTTCCTGGTGTCAGACAAGGCCCTGGCCATCGGCGGCGGAGTATTGGAAGCGATTTTGGCCTATCAGACCTTGAACAATGGACACTAGCCAGCCATGCTAACCCTCGCCAAAGCCCTGAGAGTGAGCGGCGTGCAGTCGATCGCCCTGGTCGGCGCGGGCGGCAAAACGACGGCCTTATTCAAACTGGCGCGCGAACTGGCCCCAGCATTGGTGACGATCAGCACCCATCTGGGCGCATGGCAAACATCCCGGGCGGATATGCACCTGATATGGCAGGCGGGCCAACCCATGCCCGAAATTCCAGCGCAGGGAATAACGCTGATTACCGGCAGCCTTCAGAAAGAAAGCAACCGGTACAGCGGCCTGACCCCGGAGCAACTGGAACATCTCCATCAATTTGCCAAGTTTCACGATCTGCCATTAATAATAGAAGCGGACGGTTCCCGCCAGAAGCCGCTCAAAGCGCCCGCGGAGCACGAACCGGCCATTCCGCAGTTTGTTAAACTGGTCGTGAGTGTAGCGGGTCTAAGCGGGTTGAACCAGCCGCTGGGCGAGGAAACAGTCCACAGGGCAGATCAATTCGAGGCATTGAGTGGCATCCAGATCGGCGAGAATGTTTCAGCCGCGGACCTGGCGCGGGTGCTGAATCAGCCCGAGGGTGGTCTGAAAAACATCCCGACCGGGGCCAGGAAAGTCGCACTGCTCAACCAGGCCGATACCCCGGAATTGCAATCGCTTGGCGGGGGTATGGCAAAAACGCTGCTCAAAAATTATGACAGCCTGCTGGTCGCCAGCCTGGAGCAGGACAAAATCCATGCCGTTTTTGAGCCGGCGGCGGGCATTATCCTGGCCGCCGGCGAGTCATCTCGCTACGGCAAGCCCAAGCAATTGCTCGACTTCCACGGCCAGCCCTTTGTGCGGGTTGTCGCAAAGACCGCCCTCGCGGCCGGGCTTGCGCCAGTGGTGGTTGTAAGCGGGGCCAATGCGGAAGAAGTCGAAGCAGCCGTACAGGATTTGGATGTGGTGATCGTGCAGAATGCGGAATGGCAAGAGGGACAGGCTTCATCGATTCGAGCAGGGCTGCCCCCCCATCCGCCCCTGCCTTCAGCGGGCCGGGTGGGGGCCGCCATCTTCCTGCTCGCAGACCAGCCGCAGGTGACACGGCATGTGCTCGAAGCCTTGAAAAGCCGCCATGCCGAGGGGCTGTTTCCGATCATCGCGCCGTTGATCGCCGACCGGCGCGGAAACCCCGTCCTGTTCGACCGGGTGACCTTCCCCGATTTGCTCAAGCTGAGCGGAGATATTGGCGGCCGGGCGCTTTTTCGCGAATACCCGGTCGAATATATTCCCTGGCACGATGAGCATTTGTTATTTGATGTCGATAACGTGGATGATTATCGCAAGTTATTGGCCTGGGGAGTGGAGGACTGACAAATGGAGAGAGCAAAAATAAGCGCAATTATCCTAGCGGCAGGGCTTTCGCGGCGGATGGGACAGCCTAAAATGCTCCTACCCTGGGGTGAAACAAGCGTGCTTGGGCAGGTAGTCTCGACCTTGTGCAAGGCTGTCACGGATGGGCCAGCGGATTTTGAAACGAAAAACCGGATGGCAAAAGCAGACTTCGAGATCATTGTCGTCACCGGCGGAGTAAAGGAGTTGGTCGAGGCCGAGGTGACGCGCCTCGCCACAGGCGGATTGCCGGTGCGGACGGTCTTCAACTCGCAGCACGAGGCCGGAGAGATGATGAGCAGCATCCGCACGGGGTTGGCGGCGATCGCCCCGGAGGCAGAGTACGCCCTGATCGCACTCGGTGACCAGCCCCAGTTGAGTGTGGAATCCGCGCGGCGAGTGGTCGCAGCGGCGCAGCAGCCCGGTGCGCGTCTTATCCTGCCCAGTTTTGAAATGCGGCGCGGACATCCCTGGCTGGTTCATCGCGATTTGTGGCCAGATTTAGCAACCGCAGAAACCGGGCGAGCCTTCTTACGGGCGCATGAAAACAAAATTCAATATGTAGAGACCGATGAAACTGTGATGAAAGACCTGGATACACCCGAAGACTACCGGCGAGGCTTGAATACAAGCTAGAAAAATGCTATCCTTAATATGGACGCGCAGCTGCGCCCGGGAGGTGTGCCATGACAGATCGTGAATTGATGGTGGAACGGATTCAAAACGCGATGCAGGCCCTCGACCGCACCCATGCCGCTAGAAGTGATTTGCAGAAAGATGTCAATGCCAAAAAACTTCAAGCCTTTCGCAAACACATGCACGAACTTTGCACTCAGCTTGAAGAACTCAAAACAGCGCTGGACAATCAGGCGATTTACGGGGAAGATGAACTGATCAACCTGTTTAGCCAGTTATTCAGCGGCAAACCAACGCCTT
>JAKLPV010000104.1 GCA_022013685.1 Anaerolineae bacterium | reverse complement strand
GAGTAGGTCAGGTCGCGCTCGACACATTCTTCAATATTGTGTTTGGGATCGCCAAACCAGTATTTGAGTCCCCACTGTTGTGACTCTGGGCCACGGCTTGGGAAATACAGCTTCATGCCTTTGTTATAAGACTCGATAGGCGAAATTTCGTGAAACAGATCGCCAAGGCCATCACGTTTGAAGCGCTCAAAAGAATCCAACTGGACTTCGATCAAGTCCGGCAGGGATAGATCCACATAAATACGGGCATAGTTTTTGGTTGGCAGGGAAGGCAACATCGAACACTCCTAAAAATGGATTGTATGGATTGCTTGGAGAAAACAATACAACCACCATGCTACGCTGCATGATGGCAAACCTGAATTTTACCGCAAATCGCTGTCGCGTCAAGCAATTAGCGACAAATCAAAACCGGGATTTTCGATTCCTTCAAAACCAGGTTAACGTTACTGCCAATGAAGAACTCTTTGATCGTCAAGCCGCTATAACCACCCATGACAATCAAATCAATGCCATGCTCGCGAATAACCTGACGAACGGTCCCGGCAGGCCCTTTCTCGATAACATGATTCGCCTTGATTTCGTGCAAATCCAAATATGCGCGGGCTTCATCTTGAACAGAGGTGGGCAGTTTGCCGTTTTCGAGGGCAGTAAAAACCGTCAGGCTGATGCCCCACTGTTCGGCCAGGTAAGTTGCCAGGAACAAAGCTTCTTTGGCGCGCGAACTACCGTCGAAAGCCAACAGGGCGTGTGTCGTCCGAACAGCGTTACCGGGTACGGCCAAAATAGGGCGCGGCACACGGGAGATAATCATCCGCAACGGCGAAGTCAGGCTTGCAATCCCGGTCTGGGGAGGGTACGACACTTTTATAACCAACAGGTCGGCAAGCCGGGCGCGTTCAAGGATTTTTTCAGACGTTTCACCCACTTCAAGCGCCAGGGCCCCCTTCAGGTTTGCATCCTGGCACATTTGTTGGAATCGCTCACGCAAAGCGCCGGCTTCTTTCCCTTCAAGGTGCGCCTGACTGTCTTCAATGTGCAATCCGTGAAGCGTGGAACCTTCCTGTCTGGCAACGAACAAAGCTTGCTCCATTGCCTGCCAACCATCTTCGGTATGACTCAACGGAACAAGGATGTCCTTAAAGAGACTGTCCGTGTAGCGCTGCATCAATTTCGACTTGCGCCAACTGCCGGTCTCCGCTTCTGCCGCCTGGTCGGTCTTGCCCGCCAGGGCCTCGGCAACTGCCTCAGGCCGAATTTGCCAGCCCAATTCTTTTTGCAGGGCATCGCGGTGTTCTGTCGCCCACAGGTAAAAATCGGTCACAGTGCGGCCGGGGAACCAGCGCAACAAACCACGGTCGCGGATGGTTTCCACCAGGGGGATGTAAACAGAATCGTACCAATCAAACATGGCCTCTTCAAACGACCAGGAAAGCTTTCGATCCACCCAGGCATAGTAGCGGTGAACCTGAATTTGCTGGAACAGTTTCTCGTACTGACCAGGGATGGTAACTCCCAGGTCCACATTCGGACGATATTCGTGAAGGCGGGTTTCTTCCAGAAAATCTGCATATTCTGACTTGACGATCAGCTCATCAGGACTGGTATCCGCTGAAAGCGGAACGTTACTCTTGACCTCGATCACGTTGGCCTGGATGGTGCTCCAGCCCTCCTGACGGGCCACAGAAACACGATGGTTGCCATCCAGCACAAAGTAGACATCGCTGACTTTGTAAACGTCGATCGGCGGGAAACCGTTCTCGTCCAGGCTGGCCTTGACCAGCGCCCAGCGTTGCTGGTCGCTGGGGTTGCGCGGCAGAAAAGTACGGGTAAAGTCGGTATAGCGCCCGACACTGCCAACAATCGCTTCCAGGGGAATAGTTTGTACGCCGCGCCCAGAGCGGGCCTGAAGTTTTAACTTTTTTGCAACTTCTTCAAAAGATAACAAGGTGTTCGGCTTGCCTTGCAAGCGCGCAAGCACCTCTTCCACGGTCGCTTTTTGATGCGCAGACTGGAAATCTTCAACAGCAGACCGAAAGTGAGACTGGGACTTGCTGATCAAAAATCAATTCTCCTGAAATAAAATCGCGTGGGATTTAACGAAAAATTCGACCAATCTTACTACGATTCCTGTTTCCCGGGCTGAAGCGCATGGCCGTTTTTGGCAAAAAAATGGGCAATGATTTTGCGAGGCAGGTTGAAAATTCCAAAATGGGCCAACATCAAGAGTGAAATTAACATCACCAGGCCAAAAAAGTAAACATCCCCACCGATATTTTTCTGGCTGCCATTCATAAAAACATAATGCATCACCATGCCGGAAAGGTGCATCACCCCGCCTATCAGGAATGGGATCGAAAATGGACGCAGGTCATGGTCTTCAATTAACAGGTGTAGGCCGACCAAAACGGCAAAGCCGATCCCGATTGCGACAGAATAGCGAAGATAATGCGCATCTGGATTAAAAACTTCCATATACAACTTATAAACGACCCTGGCATACAATACCAAAATTCCGCTGGCGGTCAGGAAAACATAAGTATTGATGATCAAAGGAAGAACAAGATTTCCAAATGTCCTGATGCAGACGATTGAGACAATCCAACCCAACAAGAAGGTCAACCCCAACGAGATAACTTTGGCCGTCAAGCCTTCCAACTTCAGGCCATCTGATAGAATATCCCACAAGAGTTTTGCCCCGCCAACCATCGCCAGCGTAAGAGTGACCCAGCCTAATACCATCGTAATCAGGCTTAGACCGTGGCGTTTTCTATCGTCAACAGGTGGTTTGTGAGGTTGTGTGGGCGTATTATAAAAAGGTGGCACGGTACCGTTATCGGTATGGTTGGCCATAACCCCTCCGGGTGTAATGAAATTGCAACGATTGTACCACTTTGCAAAACGAAAACATAAAATTATTTTGGAGGCCCGATGTTCCCCTGGATCACAGAAAATCGTTTATTTATCCTGGCCCGCCAGGCTGCGCGTCTGCCGCACATCCTGATCGTACTCCTGTTGGGGTTGGCGATTGCCTTACTGTCGCAATTTGGAGCCATCCCTGTAATCGTCACCCAGGTATTCATCTATGGTTTTTCGGAAACAGGCGTAGAAACTTCCGAGATGAGCGCGCTTGTTTCAGGTTCCTGGATGGCAGCCACCTTGATCAGCAGCTTCGCAGGGATTTTCCTGTTCCTATGGTTATGGACGCGTTTTTTCGAAAAACGTTCCCTGGCCAGCCTGGGATTTGAATTGCCGGGCGCGTTGATCAAATACGCGCGCGGATTTTTGCTCGGGATTGTTCTGTTTGGCGGGGCGGTCGGCTTGTTGGCCGTGACTGGCTTCGTTGAGATCGAACAAGGTAACCCATCCACCCAGGGTGCAGCTGCCCTGGGCGGGGTGCTGATCGTCCTGATTGGTTGGATTGTGCAAGGCGCCGGGGAGGAAGTTCTGACTCGCGGCTGGATGCTGCCGGTGCTCTCGGCACGTTACAAACCCTGGGTCGGAATCATCGTCTCATCCTTGTTTTTCGCAGTCCTGCACGGTCTTAACCCCGACCTGAGTGTGATCGCCATGATCAACCTGGCGCTCTTCGGTTTTTTGCCGCTTTCTATGCCCTGCGCGAAGGTTCTTTATGGGGCATCTGCGCACTGCACTCGGTCTGGAACTGGGTACAGGGCAACATCTTCGGCTTCGAGGTCAGCGGCGGCAGCTTTGGCGGCGGCACGCTGCTCAACCTGATGGAAACCGGGCCAGATTGGTTCACCGGCGGGCCGTTCGGCCCTGAAGGCGGCCTGGCGGTCACCATCATGCTGCTGGTCGGGATGGCCTTCATCTTCTTCTGGCCCACCAAAACACAGGAAACATTTCCCGAAAGTATGCAGGAATAACCATGAAATCGATTTGTGTTTATTGCGGCTCGGCGGAAGCAACCCGCCCGGATTTCAACCTGGCTGGCCGCCAAATGGGCCGGATCCTGGCTGAAAGCGGCATCCGTTTGATCTACGGCGGCGGCAAGACCGGGGTCATGGGCGCTGTCGCGGATGGGGCTCTCGAAGCGGGCGGAGAAGTCTACGGCGTGATAGTCGAAAGCATGAACACCCCGGCCCTGGTCCATACCCGCCTGACCCGGCTGGAGGTGACGCCCACGATCCACGAACGCAAATCGCGCATGTACGAGCTGGCCGAGGGTTACATCGCCCTGCCCGGCGGATTTGGCACCTTTGATGAACTCTTCGAGACCATTACTTGGGGACAGATCGGTATTCATCAAAAACCGATCGGACTGCTGAACATGCTCGGCTACTACGACCCGCTGATCGAGATGATGGATCGGGCTGTCGCGGAGGGATTCATCTTCCACGAGCACCGCAATATGCTCAGCATCGCCGCCGACCCGCGGGAATTGCTCGAAAAAATGAGCCAGCACGCACACCCGGTCGAGGCCGTCAAACGCTGGATGCGTCAGGAGTAAAACCGTAGGGCGGGACTGCAATAGCGTCCCGCCCTTTTTCTTTATAAAACGTGGGCAGCAGTCCCGCTCCACATTCCTTACAGACTGCCCCCAGCTCTTTCTCCACTTCATCCAATATTTCGCCGCTCTTGACCAGCGCCTTCATGGCGTTGTGATCGTTAAAAAGCGGGCGGTCCACTTCCAGGTGGGCCACATGACGGCGGATAACTTCGCGGGCTTTTTGGGTACCCTTAACATTCACCCGCCAAGTATGATAAAAAGCATGATTTCAATCTGGAAAAAGACAGGGATAAACCACAAACCCATGTAAAATCAGCCTATTCCCCAGGTAGGAGTACACCTATGAGCGAAGAAAAAGAATTTGTCCCCCAAATTGCCATGTCCATCCACGCCCACCCTGATGACCAGGAATTCACCGTGGGCGGGACGCTGGCCAAGTGGTCCACAGCGGGCTGTAAGATTATTTCCGTGACCATTACCAGCGGCGACGCGGGCTGCAACGACCCCGACAAAGACGGAACTTATAAACCGGTTCTGGCCCAACTGCGCGAAGGCGAGCAAAGCGCCGCCAACGAAACCCTGGGCATCCGAACCAGCATCTTCCTGCGTTACCCGGATGGCGAACTGGAGCCGACCATTCCACTACGCAAGGAATTGGCCCGCCTGATCCGCATTCACAAACCGGATGTGGTCGTGACCGGCGACCCACAGGGTGTTTTCTACGGCAGCGGCTACATCAACCACCCCGACCATCGCGCTGCGGCCCAGTCGGCGCTGTACGCCACTTTCCCCTCTGCCGGGACACGCCTGATCTTCACCGACCTGCTCGAAGCCGGGTACGAACCGCACAACGTCAAACGCGTTTACATTCACGGCGCTGAAAAGCCCGATACATGGATCGACATTTCAGCCACAATAGATACCAAAATCGCCGCCCTGAAAAAGCACGTTTCACAGGTCGGCGAATGGCAAGAGATGGAAAAGGTTATTCGTGATTGGGCCGCCGAAGATGGCAAGGAACACGGCATGGCGTATGCCGAATCTTACAAGGTTATGCTTCTCGTCGAAGAACAACCTGAAAATTAAAGAGCAAGGGTCTATCTGCGGCTTACACAGATTTTGGGAAATCTGTGTAAGCCGCAGATATTTTTAATCGCTGCCACGCTTCAGTGGATTTTTAGGAGCCAACAAAGCTGCGAACTCGTGCAGAGAGGATCGATGCACCAGCGCCAGTACCTCATCAGCCGCTTCCAGGCGCGTATCGCCATGCGGCACCAACAATTGGTTCTTGCGAATAATGGCCGTAATGGTGCATTCCTTGGGCATTTCCAATTCTTTAAGCAATTTATTGACCGCTATCGCATCAGGGTGGACTTTTTCCTCGATCAGTGAATACTCACCCCGGCGCAATTTGAGCAGGGTCATCATGTCGCCCAGAGACATTTCCTCAGCTACCAAATGGGCCAGGATATCGGCCTGGTTGAGGGCCACATCCACGCCCATTTCAGCAGTGAATAACCAGGCGTTCTTGGGGTTGTTCACCCGCCCAATCGTGCGCGGAACATTGAACTCGAAGCGCGCCAGTGAAGTGATAACCAGGTTGGTCTCGTCGTCGCCGGTCACTGCCGCCAGGACGTGCGTACTGGCAACCCCGGCTTCATCCAGGATCGCGGGGGACGAACCATCGCCGTGAATGATGACCTCCGCGGGGAGTTCAGCGTGCAGTTTCTCGACTATGGCCGGGCGCGCCTCAATAACCCGCACCTTGTGTTTGCCATCCAACAGGATTTTTGCCAGGTAAGAACCGGTATTGCCGCCACCTACGATAATCACGTTCATTTTTCGTTCCTCATCTCCAGGCCGAGCATTTCCTCCAACCGGGTCATCGAAGTGGATGAGACTGCCAGGTGCAGCAGGTCGCCCTCGCGGAATTCAGTGCCGTTGGTGGGGATGAAGGCATGGTTGTCGCGCGTCACCGAGAAAACCACCACATCGCCGGGAATATTCAAATCACGCATGCTGCGCCCGGCCAAGTGAAAACCGGCCTCGACCGCCAGCACGGAAACATCGCCGCGCCCAAACTTGTGCAGCACATCCAGGTCGGTGTGTGTGACCAGGTCGTAAATCTGGCGCACGCCCAATTGTGTGCCCGAAATCGTACTCAAGCCCAGGCGTTGGTAAATTTCGGCCCGGCGCGGATCATACATGCGCGCCACCACGCGCGGAACGCGGAAGATGTTGCGCGCAATACGCGCCGCCACGATATTGGCATTATCTGAAGAGCTTGCGGCAATAAAGGCGTCCGCGGCGGCGATCCCGGCCTGGCTGAGCACCTCGCGGTCGAAACCCAGACCGTGCAGGATGCGCCCCTTGAAATCTGGCCCCAGCCGGGTGCCGGCATCCTCGTCGCGGTGGTCGATCACCGTCACATCGTGGCCTCGTTGGGCCAGCAGATTGCTAAGTTGCGAGCCGACCCGCCCGCAGCCCATCACAATGAATTTCATAAAGGCCTCCTTATCAGCTAGCCAGCGCGCAGACGCGTGGCCTGTTTGCGAATCCATTCCAGGCTGTAGAGAATCAGCCCGAACAAAGAAAGTCCGATCCAAAACCTGGCCGGGATGGCCTGATGTTCAAAAGCCACCGCCAGGGGCGGGAAATAGATCAATAAGAAAATGCTGCCTACTTCAAGCAGGATGGCAAAAAGCAGGAAGCGGTTGCTCGCCCAACCCAATTGTGAGTTGCGATTGGTCTCAGAACGACAGGCAAAGGCGTTGCCAATCTGGGCCATTACCACCCCGGCGTGGAAAACTGTCACAGCCATCACCTGCGCATCTGCCAGCGAAAGCGGATTGGCAAAAAAAGCGGGGATCGGCAATTGCGCCAGCCAGGGCAATGCGACAATGGCCGCAGCATTGCCCGAAAACCAGTAAACCGTAAAGAAGCCGCCAAAACACAGGGCTGCCTCTATCATACCCAGCCAAAGAAAGGCGCGCAAGAGCAAGTTATTGTCGATCAGGCGCTGATCACGCTTGCGTGGCGGATGTGTCATCACATCCGGCTCGGGTTTTTCGCTGCCCAGCGCCAGGGCCGGAAAAAGGTCGGTACCCAGGTCAATGGCCAAAATCTGCTTGACGCCCAATGCCAGCGGCACACCCGGCAGGCTGGCCGAGACAATGAAAGGCATCACTTCGGGCACATTGCTCGAAAAAATATAGGTAATGAATTTGCGAATGTTGTCATAAACAGCGCGGCCTTCTTCGATGGCCGAAATAATGGCGCCAAAATTATCATCGGTCAGGATGATGTCGGCAGCTTCCTTGGCCACGTCCGTGCCCACCAGGCCCATCGCCACACCCACATTGGCTTTACGCAGGGCCGGGGCATCGTTGACCCCGTCACCGGTGACGGCCACCATCTCGCCGCGCGCCTGGAAAGCTGCTACCAGGCGCAGTTTGTGCTCTGGGGCCATGCGCGCAAAAATCGTCTCGTGCTCCAAAATGCCCTGCAGTTCGGCATCCGCCAGTTCATCCAACTCGGCCCCGGTCAAAATGCGCGGGTTTTTGCTCTCCAGCATGCCCACGCGCCGCGCCAGCGATTCAGCCGTCAGACCGTAATCACCGGTGATCATCGCAATCCGGATTCCGGCCTGGCGGCAGATCTGCACAGCGTGTTCCACTTCTGGGCGCGGCGGGTCCATCATCGCCATCAGTCCCAGGAAGACCAGTCCGCTTTCGACGATCTCCGCAGAAAAAGCTCCGGGCGCTCTCTGCGGCAATGGCCGCCGGGCAAGCGCCAGAACACGCAAGGCCTTGCGCGCAAATTCATCGTTGGCAGCCAAAATCTCAGCCCGCAGTCGTTCATCCAGCGCAACCACCCGGCGGTTGACTAGGGCGTGCGTGCACAGTTGCAGCACTTCACGCGGCGCACCCTTGGTAAAGGCCAGGTCACCGGTTTCGGTGCGGTGGATGGTGGTCATACGCTTGCGGCGCGCATCAAAGGGGATTTCATGCACACGCGGGTAAATCTGCATCAATTGGCGTTCTTCGATGCCCGCCTTCATCGCAGCCACCTTGAGCGCGGCCTCGGTCTGGTCGCCCAGGCTGGTCCAGGTCGGGTGTTCGGGGTTGGGCGGATTAATCCGCGCATTGTTACAGCAGGATGCCGCTTCGAGCAGGCTGGTCAGGTCTTCGTCCCAATCCTGCCCATTGGGCGCGGGAACGAAGGCCCCCTCAGGCTGGTAGCCAACCCCGGTCACCCGCAAACGCTGACGGGCAACCCAAACCTCGCGCACCGTCATCTGGTTCTGGGTCAGGGTGCCGCTTTTGTCGGTGCAGATGACTGAAATACTGCCGAGCGTTTCGACCGTGTTCAGTTTTTTGACCAATACGCCTTTGCCAGCCAGCCGTTGGACGGCCCGCGCCAGTGAAAGGGTCAGGGTGGCCGGTAGACCTTCGGGGGTGGCCGCCACGATCACGCCCAGGGCAAACAGCCATAGCTGCTGGCGGGTCAGGTTGAAACTGTTCTCGAAAATGCCGATCGCCAGAATGAGCAGGCCAAGCCCGATTGCCACTCCCGTGGTTACGCGCACGACCTGGCTTAGCTCACGCTGGAATGGGCTGGGTTCTTCGGGCAGGCTCTGGGTCAGGTGGGCAATGCGCCCAAACTGGGTCAACATGCCGGTGGCAAAGACCACCGCCCGGCCTGTCCCGGCTGCGACGGATGTGCCCGCGAAAATGAGATTGGCCTGTTCCAATTCGCTGATGCCCTGCTGATAGCATGGTTCGGCGATCTTGCGCGCCGCGATCGATTCACCGGTCAGGGTGGCGTTGTTGGTACGCAGGCCATATTCCTCGACCACACGCGCATCGGCAGGGATATTATCGCCCTCGGCCAGGATCAAAACATCACCGGGAACCACCTCGCGGGCCGGGATGTGCATTTCCTGGCCTGCGCGCAAGACATGGGCATAAGCGGGCAGAACTTCCTGCAATTTATCGGTGGCCTGCTCGGCGCGGTATTCGCGCCAATAAGAAAACCCGGCATTGGCAAAGGTCAGCGCCCAGATCACCAGGGCCAGCACCCAATCGTTCCAGACGGCCAAAAATCCCGCCGCCAGCAGCAAAAGCGCCAGCGGATGGAAGAAGTGCGTAGCGACTCTCAGCCAGAGCGGATCGTGGCGCGCCTCGCTGAGCCGGTTTTCCCCGTACAGCGCCAGGCGCGAATCGGCCTCAGCCCGCGCAAGTCCTTCAGGGGTGCTTTCGAGCGATTCAAAAACCTGGTCGGGGCGCAGGGAATAAACAGGGGTATGTGACATTAGGGATGAATACTATAGATAGGAGCGGCCCTGGATGCTGCGCGGATTGGCGTTTTCAGGCCGATACCAACCAGCCTGAAAACGCCAATCCGGGGTTACCCCTACAAATATTACAATTCGTTCTCGTCGGTTGGCCCGGCTTCGCGCGGCGCGCCGCCCAAGCGGGGAGCCTTTTTAGGCTGTGATTCGAGATACTGCTCGAGGAAGGAGCGCCGGTATTCAGTGTTCATGGCTTCGTCATAATCCCCGGCCAGGGCAGGCGGCTCATATCGCATCGGGCGATGAACACCGAACAAGGCCCAGAAGCGGGTAATTGCGACCAGCAAACTAAAACGATACTCCTGTACTTTTAACGATTGCCACTCAACCATCGTGCCGATCTGGCCTTCGATGCGCGATTTGTCGCGGACAATTCTATGAATATCCTGCGGCGAGCGATGGCCGATGGGTGAAATCAGCAGGAAATGGGCCATGATGATCAGGATGATGATCGCCACCAGCGCAAGCGCGCCGCCTTCTTCCCACTTGCCAACAATTTGGCCGATGAAAACGGTGATGCCCAGCCCAATCCCAAAGCTGGTTGCCCCCAGACCCCAACTGCGGGCGCGGCCCTGCACATTTCGTTTGATATGTTCGCGCATGGCCCAGGCCATGACGGTCAACGGCAGGAAAACGCCGATCCCGTAAAAGGGCACGGCCAGGGTGGTTTCGCCGCGCACCAAAAGCTGGATGACAACGGTAGCGATAAAAGCGGCCGTCACCGGGCGGGTGAAGGTTCCCTTGGGATTGCGGTAAACAATGTATTCAGGGATTTCGCCAATTGCCACATTGCGCCAGGCAATCGCCTGGATGTCCTGGTAAGCGGTCAGGGCGGCGGCTGAAAGCAGTAAAACGGCCAAAATCTGATAGGCCCAGTAGAGCAGGAATCCGCCCGGAAGTTGGTCAAAGCCGATAAAAGCCAGATTCCCGACCAGGGTGCGTCCGAACGTTCCGTCGAAAACGTTGAAGTGAATGGAAAAATAAGTCAAGAAAGTGGTCGTGATGCCGCCGTAGAAGATAAAGGAGGTCTGCACGATGCGTCCGATGCCGGGTTTGCCGCTGTAAAAGTCCCACACTTTCTGCAGGCGCGGCAGGCGTTTCTTGCCCCAGGCAACAATGCCGGCGTCCTTGTCGATAACGAACTGGATGCCGTCAGACATGGCTTCAAGCCCGGTCAGGGCCACCATGCCTTTCATCGAGGCGGTCAGCATGTGGAAGAGGGCTTCTCCCAGCGAAACTTCTTTGATGATTTCATCCGGGGCGGGCGGGACGCCGTTTCGCAGGGCCGCAATCAGGCCGATCAACATACCGATGGTCAACAGGACAAAAATCGAAAGCAGCATGAAGACAAATTGGGCCGATTCGCCGCGCCCGCGAATGGTGACAAACCAGGTCAGCAGGGCCAGCCCGGCCCCGATGGCAAAATGCCAGAACCAGTTGATGCCATACGCGCCGAAAATCGAGAGCAATTGGTCGACGCCGGAGAGCGAGGAGACGACGATGGTCAGAACATAATCCTGGATCAGCACAACCGCCACGATCAGACTGATGGATGGGCCAAGATAGCGCATGGAGGCCGCAAAAGAGCCGCCGCCCTGTTTGAAAATGCCGAGTGAATAAATGTAAAGACCGCCAAAGACGACATTCGCCAGCGCAATGACCGCCACGGCGATATAGGCGTACTTTTGCATCCCATAAGGATGCAAGGCGCTCATTAACTCACCGGTGGCGTAAAAATAGGATGTGAAATAATCGACACCGAAGAGCGCCAGGGCTGCCAAAAGGCCAACCTGGCCTGCGCCATGCACATGCGCGTCCTCTTCGCTCTCGCGCGGCGCGATCCGCCAGGAGAGATAACCGATAACGATAAGCAGACCAATCGAAAATAACATGGAAAAACCTTTCAGGTACGCCAAACACCGGCAACGCTGCGTGAAGCAAACGCTGGCGAATTTCGGAAAAATTTAGTCTGATTTAGCGTCAGATGGGAGGAAAGCCTGCTCGAGCAGGGCCAGTTCTGAAAGCAGGTGGCGGCGGGTCGAGGCGTTGAAGCGCGTATCCTGGGCGACTTTGGCCGCTTCCTGGCGCGCTGCGCGGACGACAAAAGCCGGCACAAACATGATCCGCCCGGCGGGGATGACCTCGAAGCTGGAGATGTCCAGTTTGAGTTTCTGGTCGTCGAAATAAGGCAGGCTCAGGCTCAGGCCGCGATTGAGATTATCCGCCTCGGCCCGTTCCTTGATCTTTGCAATAATGTCGCGGGTTTTGTAACGCGCCAGGGCGCGGCCCTGGTTGACCATTTGTCCCAGCATTCCATAGCGTTTCTTTTGGTATTCGGCGTCGGCCACGATATAGGCGGCCAGCGCTGAAGCGGCATGCAGGATGTTGGTAAAGTTTTGCATCGAAGCCAGGTGGGCTTCAGCTTCTTTAAGCGAACCGACCAGCAAGTTGTCTTCATCGTCGAAGGCGACCCACTGCGGCAGGTAGAAGCGACGCGCATAAGGCACGAATGGCACTTGCAACGTGCCGCGGCCTTCGTCCGAATCGCCTTCTTCGGCGATCGCGTCGCTGCTCATGGTGATGGCCGATTCCGGTTCAGCTCCCGCGACCGGGATGCAGGGAATCGTTTCGCCTTCGCGCACCTGGTAGGTCACAGTGCGGCCCGAAGGCAGCATGTGATAGACCATATGCAGCACTGCGCCATGCCGCACCAGGCTGGCAGCCACAGAAACAGCCAGATCTGGCGACTGTTCCAGTTCGGCCAGGCGATGGCGCAGGGCTTCGTCCAGATCGCCGCGCGAAAGCCGCAAACGCCAGCCGCCAACGTTCTGTTCGCGGGTATTCTGCGGCACACTGATGGTGGCAGATTGATCTATTTGTGGCGCTTCGACCACCACCCGGTCTGGCAGGCTGAAACGAATTTGGGCAGCCCGTCCGAACAATCCTTCGGCAACCTGCCGCCCCTGGGCATCAAGGAAGCGCTGCACGATGTTGGGCTGGGCCTGATACAACGTTTGCTGGCGCTGGTATTCCTGGTCGAGAATCTTGGTCGGGCCGGGATTCTCGTCGCTTGAAATATGAAATTGTGTGTTCTCCATATCGCTCCTTTGGCAGGACTTTATGAAAATATAAGGCAACAAATAAAGTATGACATTTTTGCCTTACACAAGCAAGAAAGTCCAGACATAAGTGGCAAATCATACTCCCGATTCAGGCCGGATACAAGGTGATTTTTGTCATTATCCAGCCATCAACCCAAACCCAGCCAGCGCCGCAAAACGATCAACAGGCCGGTTCCCAAAGCCCAGACCGCATACCCGCTCAATAAGATCGGGACGAGCTTCATCCCAGCCCGCGCCGCCAGCCAAATAGTAACGGCAAAGGCCAGGGTCGGCAGCAGGCTGAGGACCAGGCTCTGGGTAAAGTTGGTCACGGAGGCTTTTTCTCCGCCTGAGGATGTGTACACGATCCACAGCGCGAGCGGAATGGTCAGCGGCATGGTGGCCGTGATGGCCGCAAACAGCTTGCTCTGTTTCTCAAAAACCGCCACCAGGACGATGATCAGCACGGACAGGACGACCGGCAGGATGTCTTGCATTTTAAGATTCATCCGCAGGCCTTAAGACGAAAAATCGCCCAGGTCGAAGAGCAATTCGCCAACCAGTTCGAGCATGGAGTTGGCTGCTTCAGCGGTATCCGCCATGCCGCCAGAAAGATCGATCCGGAAAGCTGATCCAGTTGTTTCTTGAATTGTTGGCGTTTGATCTCATTCATGGAGAATCTCTCACTCTCAGGCATCGCCGCTCTCGATAAGGTTCTTCGCCACCCGGTTGATCTCGTCCATGCTTGCCCCGCGCGCCTTTTCGAGCCGCTCGGAGCGTTTCGTGAACTGGTTCATGGCGTAATGGATGAAGTCTTCCTCCACCAGCCCAAACGGGATGGTTTCATAAGCGGCAAAGGCATCGCCGATAACCCCGATCGCGGCGGGCAGCAGGCTGTTCATCTGGGTTTGCAGCTCATCCCACAGATCAGGATGTTCGGCCACCAGGCGCGAGAGCAGGAAAATGCCATAGGCGATGTGGCGCGATTCATCCTGTTTCAGCAGGGAAATGCCCTTGCGCAGGCCGGGCATCAGGTTATTGCGTTCGAGCGCGCTAAAAAAGGCGTGGTAGCCGGTCTCGGCCAGGACGCCCTCGACAACCATGTTATAGGTCACCGAAGCGCGCACCTGGGCCGCCGGGGAGTTGTCGGCTTGCAGTCCGAGCAGGGCCTCGGGCAGGGCTTCATAAAAGATGAACTTGTAATTGTCGCTGTGGTAGCCTTCCAAATCGACCCGCGCCCCGGCAACTTCGTCGAGGAAGCGCCGGAAGAAATCGGTGTGTTTGGCATCCTCGAACAGGAAAGTCGTCAGGTACATTTCTTCCTCGATGCGGCCCTCGGCAGCCACCACCCCGATCAACGGCAGCAGGTCAAGGGTAACCGCTTCCTCCCCGGAAACGAACAAGGCCAGCAGGCGCCAGATCAAATCCTGCTCATCGGCGTTGAGGGCGGCCCAATCGACTTTATCCTGCGAAAAATCAATATCGGAGGGGTTCCAGATGCCGAGCTTTTTCGCGCGCTCGTACAGGCGCATGGGCGGCAGGTCACGGTTCAGGCCGCGGGTGGTCGTGGCAAAGGATGTGTGGGACATGGCAGGCTCCTTTTGGCGAATAAAACTATCTTAACGCAAAAGCGCAAAGACGCAAAGTTTTTCAACTTATCTCTGCGTGCTCTGCGCTCTTTGCGATCAGCACTATGCTATGAATGCGAACGAGTCAGTCGCCCTGCTGGATCTGCGCCGCGCGCAGGGTATTCCTCATCAGCATGGCAATCGTCATCGGGCCGACGCCGCCGGGGACGGGGGTGATGAACCCGGCCACTTCTTTGGCTTCTTCGAAATTTACATCGCCAACCAGTTTTTGGCGCGGTTTGCCGGTCTTTTCGCTGATGAGCGGGCTGCCATCTTCATTAAAGAGCGGAATGCCGTTGATGCCAACGTCGATGATCGCCGCGCCGGGTTTGATCCAGTCGCCGCGTACCATTTCGGGGCGGCCAATGGCCGCGATCAGGATATCCGCCTGACGGACAACCTCCGGCAGGTTCTTCGTCCGCGAGTGACAAACCGTAACGGTGGCGTTCTTGCCGATCAGCAAGAGCGCCGCGGGCATGCCGACGATGTTCGAGCGGCCCAGCACAACCGCATTGGCGCCTTCAATTTTGACGCCCGATTTCTCCAGAAGGTAAATGCAGCCGTAAGGGGTGCAGGGCACAAAGAGCGGATCGCGGCCTTTTTGGGCCAGGCGCCCAATATTAAGCGGCGAGAAACCGTCGACATCCTTCTCGATGCTGATCAGTTGCAGAACGCGCTCCTCGTCCAGGTGGCCGGGCAGGGGCAATTGCACCAGGATGCCGTTGATCAGCTCGTCGGCGTTCAGTTCCCTGAGGGCCCTTTCGAGTTCGTCCTGGCTAATATCGGCGGGCAGGGGGTGGTGATACGAGACCATGCCCAGTTCGTTACAGGCTTTTTGCTTGGCGGCAACATAGGTGGCCGAATCGACCCGGTCGCCGACCAGCACAGTCGCCAGGCCGGGGCGCGGCTTGCCGGCCGCCAGCCGTTTGGCAACCTCGGCGGCAACCTCATCGCGCACTTGTTGGGCGATCAATTTTCCATCAATCAGTTGAGCGGTCATGGTTTTCTCCCGTGAATAATTACAAAGCACCGAACAACTTCATTATACAAGCCAGAGCGCGCGCGCCCTAGTGACAAACATCCTGTAGAGTAGAACAATTTGGCAAATTGTCCTATAACAATTCACCCGTCATACCATCCCCGTCCAGGCCGGTCAGGCGGATGGGGTCGACCTGGTTCCAGCGCGGCTCGGGCGCAATCGTCGTCACGCGGATGTAATTGCCAGACAGCCCCTCGATCTTCCAGCCGGCAGCGGTCAACTCGCTGGAGGCTTCCCACAGCACCGGCACAAGCTGCCCGATGAACTGCTGACGGTAGGCCCGGCCCGATTCTTCAAGGGCGGCGCGCAGCAGGCTGTTACGCTGTTTGCGGACTTCGCGCGGGAGCTGATTCTTCATACTGGCGGCCGGGGTACCGGGCCGGGCAGAATAAGTGAAGACATGCCCCCCCGCGAACTGGATCTCGTTGACGAAGCTTAAGGTTTCGCTGAATTCTTCGTCCGTTTCCCCCGGGAAACCGGTGATGATGTCGGTCGTGACCGCGATCTGCGGACAGGCTGTGCGGGCCGCCTCGACCAGAGCGCGGAAGGAATCGGGCGTGGTCTTGCGCAGCATGCGCTTCAAGACGGACCGGCTGCCCGATTGCAGCGGCAGGTGCAGGTGCGGCATGAGCCGCGAGTCGCTCCAGAGCGAGAAAAAGCCCTCGTCCAGGTCCCAGGGTTCGAGCGAGGAAAGCCGCAGGCGCGGCGCATCCGTCTCAGCCAGGATCAAGCGCACCAGGTCCCGCAGGTGAGCGGGCTGTGAAAAATCCTGTCCCCACGAACCAAGATGGACGCCGGTCAGGACGATCTCCTGCGCGCCGCCCAGGAGCGCCGCGTGGATATCGGCCAGCACCTCCGCCGCCGGGCGGGAACGACCGGCCCCGCGCGCGACGGTGGTGATGCAAAAGGTGCAGGCGTTGTCGCAACCGTCCTGAACCTTGATGAAGGCACGCGTGCGCTGACGCAAACCGGGCAGGGACAAACGCGCCAGCGGCTCGAGATCGAAGACTTCCCCTGAGTCATTTGAAGGCTCACGCGGCAGGCCAAGCAGGTCGGGGACGAGGTTGTCTTTGGCATCGTTCATCACAATGCGCTGCACCCCCGGCATGGACAGGGCTTCGGCGGGCGCGAGCGAGGTCCAGCAGCCGGTCGGGACGACCTGCCCGGCCCCATCGCGGGCCGCCTTGCGGATCTTCTGGCGCGAATCGGCGGCGGCAGCGCTGGTCACGGAGCAGGTGTTGATGACCACCATGTCCGCCGTACCGGCTGAGGCGGCGATCTCATGCCCCCGGGCGCGGAACTGGCGCGCCATTTGTTCGATTTCGGCCTGGTTCAAGCGGCAGCCGACCATATCGAGAAAAATTTTCATGGGATACCTGTAAGAATGAAAAATGGGTGCATCTTCGAAAACTTTGTATCCTGTTCATTTTGTCATTTCGACGAGCGCCAGCGAGGAGAAATCTGCCATCCAGCTGGAAAGATTTCTCGCGACCACAAAATTATCGAACAGCACATCCACGCCGCGCGGGAACTGAATAATTTACTCGACTGTTGTGTTTTGACATTTACGCCCAAGCATGATAATTTAGCAGTATTGCGAAATTTACAAACTCAGGTTGGTGAAAGACTATGCAATTGCCGATCGTAGCACCCGCGCCAATCGTAAGCCAACATGCCG